>NZ_JBDSQY010000113.1:0-1923 GCF_039929585.1 Capsulimonas sp. | reverse complement strand
GCAAGGCCATGAGCGTGAAAGCATGGACGAAATCGATGTCGCTCTGAAAAGAGATCCCCTCTCGTTTATCATCGAGACCAGCCAGGGCGGCCGCTACTATCACGCCGGACTTTACGATCATGCGCTGCGCCAGTACGACGACGTGCTGAACTTGAACCCCAGCTACACCATCGCCTATTTCTGGCGCGCGCTTGCCAGAGAAAAAAGCGGCATGCGTCCCGCAGCCCAGAACGATCTGCGCAAGGCCGTCGCCAATTCTCATCGCGCCACGCTGTTTCTGGCGTTTCTCGCCAAGAACTACGCCGAGAGCGGGCAGCGCGATAAAGCACTCGTGATCCGGGAGGAACTGCGCCGCCGCTCCGCTCGCGAATACGTCTCCCCCTTTTGTATGGCCGTGATCGAAGTGGGGCTCGGCGATAAGAACCAAGCCTTTCTTCTATTGCAAAAAGCATACGAGACACACGATGGCGCACTCACCTTTTTTGGCGAAGCCTCCCCCGCGTTTGCCTCACTCAAGTCCGATCCACGCTATGCGACAGTTCGCCGCCAAATGGGATTACCCCCTTTGACGAACGCTCCGTGACTGACACTCTGCAACAAAACGCGAGAGTTCCTGGTTGAACCGAATAGGATTCTCGAAGAAGGGCGCGCGGATGGCGTCCGGCGAATTCTTTCGCTTCGCCGCGACGATATGGACCGCCGCTTTCCCAATCTGCTGGGCGTAATCCTCGAAAACCGAAAATAGTGCGTCGGGCGCGAAAATATTTTCGCGTTTTGCGGGGATTTCACGCGCATTTCACGGTGGCGTGGGATGATGCTCCATCAACAAACACGAGCAATACGATGGAGGAGACGCCCACATGTCCGGTCACTCAACCCCCGCGCCCGCTGACACTGTTCCCGCCCGTGGATTGCTGGGCCTGTATCGCCGCACGCCGCTTTATGTCCGGATTATGATCTCCCTGGTCCTGGGTGTGATCGCCGGCGAGCTGATGGGCCATCGCGCCGAGGTATTCCATCCGTTCAGCAACCTGGTGCTCCAGCTGCTCCGACTGCTGGCGACGCCGCTCATCTTCATCGCCGTCGCGCACGCCTTGCTGAAGGCCGATGTGTCCGGCAAGACGGCGGGCCGCCTCTTCTATTTACTGATCACCAACACCACGGTTGCGATCATCATTGGCCTGCTCGTCATGAATATCATTCAGCCGGGCAAGTATGCGCACCTGCATCCACCGAAGACCGACATCACCGCGAAGCAGTTCGATCTTGGCCAGGATCTGATTGAAAAAGTCCCCGCGAACCTCATCGATCCATTCCAGAAGAATGAGATCATCTCGATCATCATCCTCGCCGTCGCGTTCGGTCTCGCCATGCGGATCATCCGCAAGCGCCAGCAAGCCGAAGGAAAAACGGCGTACCAGGGGGTAGAAACCACCCTGGATGTGGGCTTTCAGCTGGTGATGGTGATCCTGCACTGGATTTTCGATTTAGTCCCCATTGCCGTGTTCGCGGTGGTGGCGAGGACAGTGGGAACGTCGGGGATCGGACCGCTTCTTTCGATGGGCGCGTTCGTGGGATGCGTGCTGCTTGCGCTCGCCTTGCAGGCCACCTTCTATCTGGTCCGCCTGCGCCTGAGTTCGTGGGTCCGCCCCGGCAAGTTCCTGCGCGGCGGCACGGACGCCTTGATGATGGCCTTCTCCACCGCCAGTTCCGCCGCCACGCTGCCGATTACCTACGCAAGCGTTAAGGATAAGATCGGCGTGCGTGAAGAATCGGCAGGCGTCGGCGTCATGGTCGGCGGCACATTCAACCACGACGGCACCGCACTTTACGAGGCGATGGCGGCGCTGTTCATCTCGCAAATCCTCGGTTATCATCTGAATTTCGAGCAACAACTCATGGTTGTGGTGATGTCAGTGTTCG
>NZ_JBDSQY010000112.1:0-7085 GCF_039929585.1 Capsulimonas sp. | reverse complement strand
TGTCCACGCGATGCTCCGCAGCATCATATCGCTGGTGTAAGAATGACCATGCTCGCGGTAAACGACCAGCTCCAGCCGCTCGGGCGTCTCGCGATACTTTTCCTTGAGGCGCTCCTGAAGCTTACGCACGCCGTCGATGGGAATGACCTGGTCCTCATCGCCGTGCAGCATCAGCAGCGCGGCGGGCGTCATCTGGTTCGCGAGTTCAAGCGGGCTGATGGATGCGGCCAGATCGTAAAGCGGATGGCCAGCCACGACGCCATGGGGCGCAAGCATTCCCAGCCAGTCGGGAGTGCCCATCGCAATGGACGCCGCCGTGATGCGCGGCTCGGTGAGCAGGGCGGCGAACGCCACCACCCCGCCCAGCGATGTAGCGTGCAATGCGATGGAATCGACGCCAAGCCAGTCGATCATTCGGGAAACGTCCCGGACACTTTGCGAAACCAGCTCAAACATCGTGGAGACATAATTCTCGCGCAGAAGACGATCCCGATCTTCCGCGCGCTCACGTTCGCCATGCAGCGCGAGATCGCACGCCACGGCCCGAAAGCCGGCGCGAGCGAATGCATAGCCGGCCTGAAGCTGGTTTTCCTTGCGGCCGCCCAGTCCATGCAGCAGGAGCACCGAGGGGAGCTTCGAGCCGAACGGCTCGGAGACCAGCGTCAAACACGGCAGGTCGTCCGCCGCCCAGTCCGATTCCAGGAGATATTGCGCCATATTTTTCCTTAAGGAGCAGTGGCGAGCGCCAGCAGCACGAGCAGAACACGGTTTCCGTGATCCGTCAGCGAATAACGATTTCGGGCTGTTTGATCGATCAAGCCCGCGTGCATAAGGTCGCGCAGGTGATGATAAAGACTGCCGGTGGTGAGACTGGCGATCTCGCCAAGAACCGCGGCGCTTTCGCCTTCTTTTCCCAGCAGGGCTCGCAGAAGACTGATCTTTGGGGCGGAGGAAACGGCGTCGCCGATAGCCGCCACCCGTTCATCGGTCACGCGCGCGATCTGCGCCGCCGTCACCGATTCCGTCACGTTCTTGATCTTCATCTCGCCCACGCCTGGCGTCCGGTACGATACCGAATAGCTGACTGCGGCATCGCCCTTTTCGCGCTTCGGCGCGGGTTCCGGCGCAGCGGCGGGAGCGGGCGCCTCACGCGATGCCGCCAGCGCGGCCTGAAGCGCGCGCATATCGGCCTGAAGCTGCTTGATTGCGTCCTTGGTCTTGCCGGTATCCTTGACTTTAGTTTCCATAATCATTATCCATTTCTGGATTATTGTAGCATTGAAACAACAATCTGTCAAACAGAGTGGACAGATTTGCGTGAGAAAGGTATACTCCCAGCGATCTCCCGTCGATTCCAGAAGAATGTCGCTTAATAGACAGGACGCTTTCGGCCCGAGGAAAAGGACCCATGCAAAAAATTCTGGTCGTAGACGACGAAGCTCCGATCGTCGACGCCATCTCGTATAATCTCTCGAAAGAAGGCTTCGCGGTCGTCACGGCGTTTGACGCCGACGAGTGCCTCGCCCGCATCGCCACGGAAAAACCGGACCTGATCGTCCTGGACGTGATGCTTCCCTCCGGCAGCGGCCTGGACATCTGCCAGCGCCTGCACCGCGACGGATCGACGGTTCCCGTGATTCTGCTCACCGCCCGCGCCGCCGAAACCGACTGCCTGCGCGGATTTGAAGCCGGCGCCGACGATTATGTCGTCAAACCGTTCCGAATGCGCGAACTGATGGCTCGGGTGCACGCCCATCTGCGCCGCGCCGGAACCGATTCCGTCGCCGTGGAAGCCGCCAAGGCCGCCGATGAAGTCCTGCAATTCCAGTGGGAACAGTCTTCGATCCAGATCAACAGCGACCGACGCGAAGTCAAACGCGACGGCGCGCCGATCCCGCTGTCGCGCAAGGAGTTCGATCTTCTGACTCTCATGGCGACCAATCGAGGCCGCGTATTCGACCGGCAGACGCTGCTCGCGCGTGTTTGGGGCGAAGACTGCTATGTCGATGACCGCACCGTGGACGTCCATATCCGCTGGCTGCGGGAAAAACTGGAGCACACTCCCGCCCGTCCCGAGATGCTTCTGACTGTCCGCGGCGTCGGCTACAAGTTCCAGGGTTAACCGAAGATGCGCAAGGCTCCTCCATTCCCATTCTCCCAATGGCTGCAGCCAAAGCGCTCACCGGACGAGGCCGATCTCGCCGCGCCGACGGCAGCCATCGATGTCTGCCCGGTGGACGAATCGGCGCGCTGGAAAGCGGTGATGGCGAGCACCGACGACGCTATTCTGCTCGTGGACGCCTCATCGCATATTCTTCTCAAAAACCCCGTGGCCTCCCGTCTTTTCTCCAAAGCCTCGCAAACCGAGAAGAACCGCTCAGAGCGTCTTTCAGAGACCCTCTTCGGCTTTACCCTGAGCCGCGAGCTCGACGATCTGTTCCGCAAGTCACACGATCGCGCCGTCGTCGTGGAAGCGGAGATCACCCTCACTCAGAGCGTCTCGCGCAGCCTGCACACACGCGTCGCGCCGGTTTCCAGCGATGAATTTCTCATCGTCATGCGCGATCTGACGGAGCTGCGCCGACTGGAGCGCGTGCGCCGCGACTTCGTCGCCAATGTCTCTCACGAATTGCGCACACCCCTCACGTCGATCAAGGCCATGGCGGAAACGCTGCTGGACGGCGCGCGCACGGACGAATCCGTCGCCGAACGCTTCCTGGAAACCATTATCCGTGAATCGGATCGCCTCGTCCGCCTTTCGTCCGATCTCCTCGATCTCTCGCGCGTCGAAGCGATGGGTGTCAATCGCGAGCCGGAAGATATCGCCGTTCTGCTGTGGGATGTGTGCGGGCGCCTGATGGCGCAGGGGGAAAAGGCGGGGGTCACGATCATCAACGAGGTGCGCCCTCCCCTGGTGGCCGAAGCCGATCACGATGAGATGGCGCAGGTGTTCGTCAACCTGCTCGACAACGCGATCAGCTACACCCCGCGCGGCGGCTCCGTCCGCCTTTACGCCACCGAAGCGGCCGACAGACTGACGATCCACGTCGCCGACACCGGCATCGGGATCCTCAAGGACGATATTCCCCGTTTATTCGAGAGATTTTATCGCGCCGACAAAGCCCGCAGCCGCGCCTCCGGCGGAACGGGATTGGGACTGGCGATCGTGAAGCACATTGTGGAAAACCATGGGGGAACGGTGTCGGTGCAGAGTGAATACAACAAGGGAAGCACGTTCAGCGTGACGATTATGCGGAAGTGACCTATTCCCCCGCGCTTTAGCGCGTTTCCCCCTTTTCCCAGCAAGGCCCTTCGGGCGGGAAAAGGGGTGTTCGTAACTGCAATCCAGTCGAGTGTTCCGGGTTGTTGAAAAGAGTTTTCAGATCATAAAACTCTTCGGCAGCCACAACAAGACTCGCCTGGGCTGTAATGATGAACGCCCCTTTTCCCGGGCTTTAGCCCTTCACTGGGAAAAAGGGGAAACGCGCTAAAGCGCGGGGGAATAGGTCCCGAAACGCCGTGGAAATAGGTCACTCCCCCAGCCACCCCGCCACATCCTTCGCGTGATACGTCAGGATAATATCCGCACCCGCCCGCTTCATTGATGTCATGATTTCCATCACGGCGGATTTCTCATCAATCCAGCCGTTCGCCGCCGCCGCCTTCACCATCGAATACTCTCCGGACACGTTATACACAGCGACGGGGAGATCCGTCGCGTTGCGTACTTCACGAACGATGTCCAGAAAATAAAGCGCGGGCTTCACCATCACGATATCCGCGCCTTCGGCGATATCCAAATCCAATTCCCGCAGAGCTTCCCGGCGGTTAGCGGGGTCCATCTGGTAGGATTTGCGGTCCCCGAACTTAGGCGCGCTATCGGCGGCTTCACGGAACGGACCGTACATCGCCGTGGTGTACTTCACGGAGTAGGCCATGATCGGCGTTTCGGTAAATCCCTGGGAGTCTAATGCGGAGCGCAGGGCGCCGACACGGCCGTCCATCATATCGGAGGGGGCGACGATGTCCGCGCCCGCCGCCGCGTGGGACAGGGCCGTGCGCGCCAGAAGGTCCAACGATTCGTCGTTGACAACGTAGCCGTCGCGGACGATGCCGCAGTGACCGTGCGACATGTACTCGCACAGGCAGACGTCGGTGATGACGAGAAGATCGGGATTGTCGGCTTTCAGAGCGCGCACGGCGCGCTGGACGACGCCGTTGTCGGCGTAGGCGGTGGTGGCGAGATCATCTTTGGCGTCGGGCAGACCGAAAAGCAGAACGGCGGGAACGCCGGCCTTCGCCGCCGATTCGGCTTCGCGGCGGATCTCATCAACGGACAATTGAAAGACGCCGGGCATGGAGCTAATTTCATTGCGAACGCCTTCAGGTCCATCCAGAGCGAACATGGGATAGACGAGGTCCTGACGGCTGACGCTGGTTTCGCGGACCATCGAGCGAAGCGCCGGGGTCGAACGCAGGCGGCGTGGACGGATTGTCAAATTGGCGTTTGTCATCGGAATTACTTTCGCTTAGACGCGTATCTCCACGGTGAGGCCACGGCAGGGCGTCGGGAAGAGGATTTTGTCGGCGCCCGCGTCCAGCAGCGCCTTTTGCGTACGCTCCGGATCCAGGGTCAGTGCGAGGATCGTGCCGCCGCCGCCGGCGCCCGCGAGCTTGGCGGCCATCGCGCCGCCGCCAAGAGCCGCTGCGATCAAGACTTCGTTGGACTCGCCGCTGCCGCCCAGGTCGCGCTGAATTTCGTGATTGCGCGTCATCAGATCGGCCAGCAGGTCCCAATCGTGCGCCAGCAGCGCCTTTTTGCCGGTGCGCGCCAGACGGGCGATGTCGATATAACCATCCACAACAGCCAGCTCGCCTTCCAGCCAGCGATCGCGAATCGATTTATGGACAGTTCCCGAGTGATGCTTGACACCGGTGTGCGCAAGAACGAACGGCAGGGTTTGCAGATACGGGGCCAGCGGTTCGATGGTCGCATACGGCGTCGAATAATCCTGTGACATCGCGCTGTTCTTATCGCGAAAATCCATGAAATTCAGCCCACCGAACGTCGCCATATAGTGGTCTTGAAACCCACAGACACAGCGCAGGACGTCGTACTCGATCTTACGCACCAACTCAGCGACTTCGTAGGAGTTCAAGCGCAGGTCCAGATGGGCGAGGACAGCGCCGACGATGGTCGCTAAAATCGCCGTCGATCCGGCGAGGCCGGCCTGCATCGGGATTTCCGTGGAGGCTTCGAGATGAAACGCTGGGGTGACGCCGGGCTGGACTTCCAGGGCGAGCAGCACGGCGCGGGCGACATTCAAGTAATCATCGTCGCGCAGCGCCAGATCAGCTTGCGTCACGATATCCTGCGATTGCCCACCGACTGTGATGCGAATTTCGTCCTTTTCACCGATCAGCGTGCAGGTCGCTCGCTCCGCAGTGGAGCAGGAGACGACGCTGCCGCCGTACATATCGGTCGGGTTGCCGACAATTCCGCAGCGCCCGGGGGCGGTGGCGATGATCATGCGCGTTGCTCCAATATCCACTCGATAGCCGTGGGAAGATCGGGAAAAATGAAATCCGGCGCGGGCTCCAAAAGACCGTCATGGTAAAAACGGGCGCCGCCGGAGAGAACGAGGGCCGTCACGCCGACCTTAGCGGCGTGGCCGGCGGCGATATCCGTTGGGGAGTCGCCGATAAAAATTGTCGATGCGAGGTCCAGTCCGAAATCCGCCGCCGCCTCCAGCAGCATACCCGGCTCCGGTTTGCGGCGTGGCGAAAGGGCTTCCTTGAGATCCGTGCAATAGTAGTAACGATCGACATGCGCGCCGGCCTCACGGTCCAGTTCCGCACGCATAGTTTCTTCAATATCCGCCAGATCGTCCTGGCTCATGACGCCTTTGCCGACGCCCTGTTGGTTGGAGATCACCAGAACAGGCACGCCGATATCGTTCAGCCGCTTGATCGCCGCAGCAACTCCCGGAAGGATCACGAGCCCCGCAGGGCTTAGCACATAACCGTTGGGCGTATGTGTGTTCAATACGCCGTCTCGGTCCACAAATACGCCTTGAATCATCATCACGCTCAGCCGAGCCATTCGCCTTCGAAAACGTCCGACGCCGGCCCGGTCATATACACGTGGTTGTCCGCTTCGCTCCACTCGATGTCCAGATCGCCGCCGGGCAGATGGACCAGCACACGCCGGCCCGTTTTGCCATTCAGCACGCCGGCCACCACGGACGCGCACGCGCCGGTCCCACAGGCGAGCGTCTCCGCCGCGCCGCGCTCCCAGACCCGGAACTTCGTTTCGCTCTCGGAAATCACTTCGATGAACTCGGTATTGGTCCGTTTCGGAAACGCTGGATGGCTTTCTACAAACGGTCCGACTTGCTCCAGCGGATAGTCCTTCACATTGTCCACAAAGATCACGGCGTGCGGATTGCCCATGGAGACGGTCGTCACATGCAGCGTACGTCCGGCGGCCTCGATCGGCTGACTGATCACGGGGGCGTCGCCCTCACCCAAAGTCGTCGGCACCAGCGACGGGATTAAGACAGGCTCGCCCATATCCACGCGCACGGTGGCCGCCTTGCCATCCGGCCCCGCCTGTACGGCGACATGGAGCAGTCCAGCGCCAGTTTCCACGGGCAGCTCTGCCTGATCCTTACCATGGCCACGATCGTACAAAAACTTCGCGAAGCAGCGAATGCCATTGCCGCACATCTCCGCTTCCGACCCGTCGGGATTGAGCATCCGCATCTGGTACGCCACGGTTTCGCCGGCCATCACTAAAATGACGCCGTCGCCACCGATCCCAAACTTCCGGTCGCAAAGCGCCACCGCCTGCGTGCGCGCCTGCTGGGCGAGCGCGCGTCCGTCATCACCGAGGCAATCGACCATGATAAAGTCGTTGCCGATGCCATGCATCTTCGTAAACTGCATCGAAATAAACTGCTTTCTTTCCGCCCTATGCAGACCCACCCCGGCGCTTCGCGCCACCCCTCCCATGAAGCTGGGAAGGGTTGGAAAGAGATTCTCGAACGAAATCCGCCTGCGACAACCAATCCTAAATTACCCTT
>NZ_JBDSQY010000111.1:0-10263 GCF_039929585.1 Capsulimonas sp. | reverse complement strand
CCCACACGACCTCAAAACAGTAGGCTCAAAATAAATTCAGGCATCCAGCGCGGGGGTACGCTGGATGCCTGATTTTACATGTGCGCGAGGACTCGCACTTTATGTGGAGATCGAACGCGTCGTTACGCCAACACCAATATATCATACTCTTGGGGCTGTGTCAAGCCAATTCCTCGATTTTCATATCATTTTTCCGGCCATACAATTCCAGTCTATTTTTGACAAACGCCGCATAGTCGTCGCGCTCGATGGCGTCGCGAATATCGGCCATCAGCTGAGCGTAATGCGCCAGGTTGTGATACGTTGTCAAACGAGACGCAAGGATCTCATTGCACTTATAGAGGTGCCGTAAATACGCTGCCGAATAGCGGCGGCAGACGGCGCAGGCGCAGTCCGGGTCCACCGGGCCAAAGTCTTCGGTGTATCGGCTTCCCTTGATATTAATACGTCCACGCGTCGTGTAAAACGTGCCCGTGCGGCCAAGACGAGTCGGCAGGACACAGTCGAACATGTCTACCCCCTGCGCGACCGCCTGGAGGATATCTTGAGGGGTCCCCACCCCCATCAGATAGCGCGGCTTCTCCTTTGGGATATGGGGCATGCTCCACGAGACGGCTTCGAGCATCTTTTCCGGCGGCTCGCCGACGGACACGCCGCCGATCGCGATCCCCGGCGTGTCCTGAGAGGCGATGAACTGCGCGCTTTCGACGCGCAGGCTTTCATACGTGCCGCCCTGGGCGATGCCGAAGAGCAACTGCGCGCTGCTCTGCTCCTTGTGGTATGCCACGCAGCGCGTCAGCCAGCGATGGGTGCGCTCGGTAGCCGTTTGGGTCTGTTCGTAGGTGCTGGGATACGGCGGGCACTCGTCGAACGCCATGATGATGTCGGCGCCGAGGGCGTGCTGGACTTCGATTGAGCGCTCGGGGCTGAAGAAGTGCTGGGATCCGTCAATATGCGATTTGAACGCCGCGCCGTTCTCCGTGATCTTGCGCAGGTCTTGCAGCGAGAAGACTTGAAAGCCGCCGCTGTCGGTGAGCATCGCGCCGTCCCACGCGATGAACTTGTGCAGGCCGCCGGCGCGGCGCACGAGCTCGTGGCCGGGCCGCAGGTACAAGTGGTAGGTGTTCCCCAGGATCAGCGAGAAGCCGAGCCCGGAAACCTCTTCCTGGGTCATCGCCTTGACGGTGCCGAGGGTGCCGACCGGCATGAAGACCGGCGTTTGGATGGGGAGGGACGCGTGCGGCAGCCGCAGCTCGCCGCGGCGCGCATCCGTATCGGACGACGCGCCTGTGAGGGTGAATGATGTCATAAACTTACTGCTGCGGGTCGATCTCCGTGAGACGTCCCTGCGCCACGGTGTTGGCGGGATCGATTTCCAGAACGCGGTGGAACTCGGCCTTCGCTTCGGACATCCGGCCGGCGGCTTCCAGGGTCAGAGCCAGGTTCGTGCGCGCCTCGACGTACCGGGGATTGATACGCAGCGCTTCTTCGAACTCCCGGACGGCCTCGTCGTAAAGCCGCTGTGCGTTCAGCGTGACCCCGAGGTGGTTGCGCAGGTCTGCATAGTTGCCGTTCAGCTCCAGCGCCTTGCGGAACTCCGAAGCGGCTTCTTCGTACATGCCTCGGCGATAGAGATCCGCGCCCAGCTTGCCATGGAACGCGATATCGTCGACATCCAGCTCCGCGACTTTTTCGAACTCGGCGAGGGCTTCGGTGAAGTCGCCGGCGGCGTGCGCCGCCAAGCCGCGCGTATACTCTGGCGTCTCATAAGCCCGGTCCAGCCCTGCGGCCTCCTGAACCTTGGCGAGCGCGTCCCGCGCGCGTCCGGCGTCGTAGAGCGCCAGCCCCAATCCCAGACTAGCCTTGGCGAAACGGGGATTGATGCGCAAGGCGTTCTCAAACGCCGCAATCGCCTCCACGCCGTGGCCGGACATCCGGCAGGCGTAGCCGTAGTGGTGGTGAAGATCGGCGTAGTGAGGATTGATCGCGAGCGCCTGCCCCAGCGCCTCGCGCGCTTTCTCGTAGGCGCGGCCCTGAAGCGCGGCCGTGCCGAGATTGGCGTACGCCTCCGCGATATAGAACGACGACAGCCGCTGAGTGAGCGCATCCGAGCGAGCGCCCTTTTTCACGACTTCATTCAGTTCCGCAATGGCTTCTTCGTACAGCCCTTGATCGAAGAGCCGGATGCCCCGGTCGTAATGCTCATTCCGTCCGAAACCAAACAATCGTCCCAGCATGGACATAGCGGCCAACCTCCTGACGCCGTCCGCGCAATGCAAAACTGATCATAGCATAGCGGTGAGGGGGGTGTCAAGAATGGGCGGGTTTAGAATGTTCCCGCCCCGAAGTCAAAGCGAATTTTATGCGTGTCGGTCGAGTAGGTAAAGATTACCGAGCGGTTGAAGATGCGACGGGTGAGCGACAGCTCCGCAGCGTCAAAGGTGCTGTTGTAGTACTTAGTATGGAACATCGAGAGCCCCAACTGCCAATCATCGCTGTACCGGTAATTGAGGGTCGAATACATGTTGGTGGTGCTCTGAGGCCATCCCAAGTTTGCCATCAGCGACATGGAAACCTTCTTGGAAGGCGAGGAACTGTAGCCGAGGTTCATCCGATGCTGAGAAGCCGCCTGATTGTAGTGGCCGATCAGAGAGCTGTCCGAATAGTGGTTCAGCAGAGGGTCGTATCGGTAGGTGTAGTTCACGTTCAGCCGGCCTTTCATCGGCATGGCCTGCTGAAGACCCAGAGTTCCCAGGACGATCGGCGCATTGCGCGAAGCGCCGCGCTGCCAAGTCTGGCCCACCGTCAGAGAATTGCTTAAGGTTGTGTTCTTGCCGAAGCGGAACGGCGCGGTGAAGAAACGCAGATCCAGGCCCTGAGTATTAAGCGACTGGGCGACTGTGTCTGCCCCAGGGACCGTGTACGTAGAGCGCCCCGCCTGCCAGTTGGCGGTGGAAACAAAATTGATCCCTGTACTGCCGATCTCACGCGCGGTCGTTTGAAGATAGGTGCTCAGGCTCGTTCCGGACGAGGAATAACCTTCCTCACCGGGATCGCGGTTCGCCGAGGCGCTGAAGTTGAGCGAGAAATCCTTGAATTGATGGCTGAGATTGGACGATCCGAAGACGCTGCGGTGCGAGGGAAAGTCGACAAAGAAGCTGCTGTTCGTCAGCGAATCGAACTGCTGTGTGTGCTGCCAGTGCGCGCCCCAGTCCGACCGCGTGAGACTGTTCATCACCAGAGATCCCTGGCCGCCCGCGCCCAGGCTGTACGTCTGCTGCAAGTCGAGCGCTACCCCGGGGCGGGCGCCGCTCGTGCTTGAAATTGCGGGTCCGTTTGTTTGCAGCGACGCTCCCGCGACCGCCGAATTGCGCAGGTAGATCGTACCGGTGCTGGTGGGACTGACGCTGTAATAATAGGGAACGTTCAGAAAAATTCCCTGCGAGCCGTACCCCACGATCTGTTCGCCGAAGAGCTGGTCCGTTGTGAGCGGCATCATGTGGAACGGTACGGAAAGAACTTTTTTGCCGTCGGAGTAAATCGTAGCCCGCCGGAACTGAAGCTGCGATCCCTGATCCACGGCGATGGCGCGCGCGGTCACGACGACACGGCTTTGCGAGAGATCCAGAAACGCGTAATCGTCTGCGGGGGCGGTTCCCATATTATCCAGGCTGATGGAGGGATCGACGGCGTCTGGGTCCACGGGAATGTCTTTGGTGAGAAAGCTGAGACCGGAAATCGTGACCTCATGTGGAGCGTGTGTCGCGTCGGACACTAAGCCCTTGCCGGTCATGGTGTTCAAATCGTACTTCAGCTGCGCGGCGGTGATTGTGTGACTAGCCTGTGTCAGAACGGCGTTGCGCGCGACCAGCTGCAGGCTCTGCAGGTCCATCTGGAAGCTGTCGGCCTCAATCGTTACGCCTTTGTAACGCAGATGCGCCGAACCGTGCTTGCCGTCGGCTTCAATGATCTTGCCGTCGGCGCTGTAAATCAAATATTCGGGGCAGTCGATCCGGATCCAGCGGGATTCACCGCCGGAGGATGCAAGCGTGCGATCCGTGGTGAACTCGACGGGAAGATTGGCGTTGCCCATTCCCGCATCGCCTCCGAGGAAGCATGTCGCGGTGATGGTTGCTGTGGCTTCCGTCGCGCTGCTGGTCAATGTGGTTCGCGCCACGCCGGACACCGTGGTGACCGTTTCCTTTTCGAGGATGCCCTGCGACGCCACCAGATGGACCTCGGTGCCGTCCGGCACAAGTTCTCCGCCGCCGCCCCGAATCGTCACGGCGATGGCTGTCGTGCTCTTGCCGTCGGCAATGATGACACTGGGATTGGCGGTAAGATTGATGCTCGTTTTGCCGCCGGCGTGGGCCGATTGAACGGAAAGCGTGATGGCGCTGAAGCCGACCGCGAAGCGGAAAACCCGTGAAATTCGGCTGCGCTTAAACGTGCCGCGCATGGTGTGTTTCATAGGATCAAGCCAGGGAGAGAGAAGAAGCGAACGAATAAACGGCGCGGGCGTGTCAAACGACCGCGCCGTAAAATTCAAGTTAGGTTAGAGCGGAGGAGCCGGCGGGCCATCGCCGCCATTTCCGGTTCCGGTGCCCGTTCCCGTGCCGCCGGAGCTTGAACCACCGCCACTGGACGAATCGTGGTGGAAGGCGAAGTACACCGCCGCGCCGAGTAGAAGGGCGAGCAGGACCGGCTTGGCGCCGCCGGACTGTCCACGCTGCGAGCTGCGAACGACTTCAGCTTTCATCACCGGCGTCACCGGCAGACCATTGATGCTGCTCGCGACCTGGCTCGCGGCGTCATCCAGCGCATTGGCGATCACTTTGTCGAGTTGATCGGTGGGCTGGAGGGGGCCGGCGTTCACCGACAGGCCGATGTTCTTAACGGCGTATCCCGTGTGAGTGTTATACAGGTTGCCCGTCACTTGCAGACTGACCTTCTTGTTCGCGCCGTCCACGGAATAGGATTCCAGGTTGCCGAGAAAGTAGGAGTCCGTGTCGAGACGACTGGCGATCTTCGCCGCGCGCGGACCGTCGGTATCGTCGTCGGCGAAGGGTGTCTTGAGATCGTCATCCGTCAGATCCTTGTCGTCCAGCCCACGCTGTACGGAGGGGAGCAGACGGCTGAAGCGCGTGATCTTGAATTTGTTCACGGTCTCAAGCTTCATCCGAATGGCGTCGTCGAGCTTTCCGCTGATCCCTTCGGCCGAAGTCCCAGCCTTGTTGGAGATCGGGAAGATCAGGATGCTGCGGATGCTGACTGGCTCCACACCGCCGGTGGCGACGGGAGCGGCGGCGGGCGCCTTTTCCGCAGCCCGCGCCGCCGGGATCAATCCGGAGATCGGCGACGCCAGCAGCGTCAGCGTCAGCCCCAGGGCCACGCCGCGCTTGGCGACGGCGACTTTATGAGTTGACATATCTTTGCGTCCTCTAGGTAAAGATCCGGCGCCGTTTACGGCGCCGGACAACGGCGATATCGTCCTTGAGAGACGATTACGGATTGGTCACGAGCGCATCCGGAACCCGGATCACATCGCTGTAGACATACGGATTGGTGCTGCCGTCCGTGCCGTTGCGACTGTCGCGTACGCCGACCCGTGCAAACAGCTGTCCGGCGCCCGGGAACTCCGCAGGAATGTTCAACCCAGTAGCGACAGGGAAGAAACTGAACTGCGCGCCGGCCTGCGGATCCGTCTGCGTACCGGCGGAGGAGTTAATCGCGCCGGGGTTGAACGGGCGATACGTTTTTTTGCTGCCGGTATTGAAGCCGGCGCTGGTGTCGATTTCCAGGATGTAATCGTTAGCGCCCCGGGTGGAGACGACTGTTACCGTCACCCGGTCAGGACTGGTGCCGCCGAATGTTGGCAGCCGTAGCGGTGTCGCTGTCGATTCGTCGATCAAGACCGGAGGAACGATGTAAGTCACGAAGTTCGTGGGTTGGCGTCCCGTCAAACGGAATGTCGTGGTGCCAACGTTGCCAGCGGTCGTACCGGCTGTTGTTGAGGCCGTCGTTCCGCCTGTTGAGGCGAGCGTGGTTTGAGTCCACAGTCCCTCAATAAAGTACTGATACCGAGTTCCCACCAAAGTTACCGGCAGGTCGGTGCCGCTGCATGACGTCCCTGGACTATTACAATTCACGGTCACTAAAGCGGCCGCATCCGTGGTCAACGGCTTGCTCACAGTGTAGATTTTCGTCTGCCCGTCGTCCGAGAAATCAAGCGCATTGGTTGTTTGAACAGAATAAATCGGCGTCGAGCCAATCTCCGCAACGGGAGGCGCGACAACAACAGAGTTAGCGTCACGCCGATAAATGTGGTATTCGTTGAACAAGGCGGCATCGATATTCCCGCGATCCGCAGTCACGTGAACGGAAACAGGAACGTAGGTTGTCGCCGTCAGTCCTACGGGGGCCACTGCCGTCGAATCATTGACCAGTACGGCCTTGGCGTTACCGACATGGGCGCCGGCAAAGCCGCTGCCGCCGCTGCTGCTGCTGCCGCCCTTGACAAGGCTCAGCAGAAGCGCGCCGACAACAATGGCGATCAAAATACCGCCGATACCGCTGAAGGAGTTTCGCTTTCCGCTGGGCGTGTTGGCGCTGGAGGCAGTCGAGTTGTCCGAGACCAGACGATCGGCGCGCACTGAGTAGCTGGGAAGCTGGTAGATCGCCGTGGCGCGGTCCTGCGGCTGGATGCCCAGGCCACGGTCCGTGACGGTCGCGGTGCTCTGGTCCGGCTGAACAGTCGTGACGCGAATGCGGCCGACTTCCGCGTCGCCGCGAGTCACCAGCATGTTGAGTCCATCATAAACGCCGTCACGCGAGCCTTTGTTGATGAGAACATTGGTCGTGTCGACGTTGTTCAAAATCGTCGCTTTCGGCAGATTGAACGAAGTGATTTGACGGACGGCGGTGAAGCTCGCATTGTCAATCGCCTGATTGACGAGCGAATCGTCGTCTCCAGCGCCGACGGGACGAGGCGTTGAGGTTCCCTGGGCGACGGCGCCATTCGTCAGTTCTCCCGAAATCGCATCGACGACGCGGATGATGACGGAGACCGTCGCGCGGCGCGGCTTGTTATCGAAAGCAACCGTCAGGACTTCGCCGGAAACGACGGCGTCGACATTGCGATCCCGTCCCAGCTTCTGCATGCCGATCTTATCGAGCGGCAGCGTCAAGCCCAAGTTCTCCAGCCCGGCCAGAGTGTCCTGGCGCGGAGAGACTTCGTATCGGTTGGATTTTCCGAGCTCGACAACAAACGAGTCGGAGGCTTGACGGCCGACATCGTTGCCGCCGTAGCCAGATCGGTTGATAAAGTCAAGGACGGCCCAAGCCGGTTGTCCCGAACGTGTCGCCGTGGCCTGCGCCTCGGCGCGTGGCGCAGCCGCGAGCAGTATCACCATGAGCGGCATCAGCATGGCGACTGAGAGGAGCCAGCTGAGGGGCCGGGCGCTCCAGTGCAATTTCAATCGTTTCACTCTATCGGAGTCCTCCTGAGACTTGGTCCATTGTCGGCGAAAAGAGGGCGGCCGGGCTCATGACGAGCCCAGCCTGGGAGAACGCGCCTTGATGAATAGCCGCCAAAGCGGCTATCCGTTAAGGCGTTGTTGTAGCGTTTATGATCGGAATGGACACGGTCGTATTGCTATAGGCCTTGATCCAGTACCCTTGCCACGGCTCAAGAGTTGTTACCTTGACGTAAGCATTGGTTTGTGGATCGTATCCATAGATTGTCGGGCTGATCAAGTTGTACTGCGCGCTGCTCGCCTGCGCGTACGTCAGCTGAGTGTTCGTTAGCGGGTTCAGGAACTTCAAGCTCGTGATCGGGACCTGCCCCGTTCCCGGATTTCCAATCTGGTTCCAGAACGGATACAGGGCGATCGGAACACTCGACCCAGTCGGCTTAGTTCCCGCCACCGTGATGTCTACCGCGTTGGGCAGCCGGATCCAATAGCCGTACCCAGGATGGAGGCCATCCGCCGGCGGCGTCGGATCCAGGACGTACTGAAGAAGCTTCGGCTGCCAGATCACCAGTTTGCTGCGATTTGTTCCAAACAACGAGTCCAGCGAAGCGCCGGAGTAATCGTATGGAGACGAGATCATGTGCAGACCCGCCGTAAACGTGTGAATGCTTGCGAAGGCGAAGTCCCGTGTCTGGTTGAATTTCACCGAGGTGACCGCGAAGCCGGATTCGATTGTCGAAACGACCCCACCGCTCTTGACGGTGATATCATAAATACCTTCCGGCAGCGGTCCCGACCAGTTGATCTTGGTTCCATGATCGCTCGTCGTCGTCCCCAAAGGAGACGTTGTGGCCGTGGGCGAAGTCACGAATGTTTTCACCGTCCCACCGCCGACAGGTGTCGCCGTTACCGTCAGGCCGCCCAGCGGCGTGCCTGAAGCGGATGTGATCAACCCTCCAAGCTGAGCCGACTTCGCCGCACCCAGCGTGAAGTTTTGCGTTGCCGCTGTCGACGCTGCGATTGTCAACTGAACCGTGACGGCTCCGTAGGTGGGCGGGAAACTCGCGGTTACCTTATACACCCCGGGAGGCAAGCTCGGGAACGAGTAAGTTCCTCCCGTTTTTGTCGTGACGGTTGTCGAGGTCGAAGCGCCCGTGAGGGTCGCCGACACAGTGGCGCCGACGAGAGGAGTCCCCGCCGTGTTCTTGACAACGCCAGTCAGACTTCCGGGCGACGCCGCCGCATCAAGCACGAAGTCGGCGTTCGCCGTGGTAATCCCAGAAGCAACCGTGATGGTAATAGTCGCCGATTTCGCGACTCCCTTCGACGCCACTCCTGTATATGTTCCAGGCGGCACAGAACCGATTGTGTATACACCCTGTGCGTTTGTCTGACCGCTGACAATAGAACCGTCCGGGGCGGTAAAGAGGACATCGGCGCCGATAACCGGCGTTTTGTCCTTATACGTTACCTTTCCGGTGATCCCGCCTGGAATGAAGGGCGTGATGTCGAGATTGACCGTCGTCAGCTGGTTGGCTGTGACCACGTTCACAAAGGGTTCGGTTGTAGCAGCGCTATAACCGGTCTTCGTCGCATGAACGAGGTAAGCCCCCGGCTCCACAGCATCGATGCGATAATTGCCGTTTGCATCGGTAATTGCGCTATAGACGGTGCGGCCAACCGGCATACCAGGAATGGTGACATTCTCATTGGCTGTCAGGTATACCAGAACTCCTGATACTTTTGAGCCAGCGCCGTTGTTACCCGTGGTGTCCGTGATGGTGCCCGTAATCGTACCCGTACGCAGGTACGTGACAATATTGTGCATGAGGCGCGGCCGCTGATTGAGTACGAAGTAGAAGTCTCCTAGTTTAGAGTTGTTTACTTTGTAATATTCAAGGCCGATCCCTTCCAGACCAAAGGATGAGAAGACGACACGTGACCCTTTCGCTCGATCCTCATGCGTGATCAAGCCAGCCGGACCGCTGAATGTGATGTCAGTCTGCGATTGCGCAGACGGAGCGATCGTATCGATTTTTGCAATTTCCGGGTTCTGATCCGTGAAGGACGGGCCTCCAAAGAAAAGTCCAGGGAAGAGCTGATGGTTGAGCGGCGCATCCGTACGTGAATCAGGCGTGTAGACTCCGTTCGCGAACCGGTAGTGCCCAAGGATCAACGCGTTGTCCGAGGGAGCGCTGTAATCGAACGAAACAAATCCATCATCACGAATTCCCGTAACTTTCGGGAAGTTTTGACGAACGCCAAGGGGCGCATTGTAGTTGAAAAAGGCGTCAAACGATACGCGATGGCCAGCGCCGCTGATACCAGCAAGCACATCGGTAGCGGCCTTTGGCTGCAAGTAAGTCGCCCCTAGATAATCCGGCAGGAAGCCGGTTCCAGGCGTATTATTGAAAGTGCCGTTTGACGTTAAAGTCGCCGCGACATCCTGTCCAGCAACGAACAGACGTCCGCCGCTATCCAAGAACTTCTTAATCAACGTTTGAGTGATCGTACTGCCAAACGAACCTGGCCCCACCAGCAGGTCGCGAGTGTAAGGCGTCGCCCAGATGACACAGTGGCTGGAAGGAGTAAATTGCGCCGCGGGCTCATTCAGCGCGGGAACCGCAGGCTGAGTGACCTTGATATCGGGACCATATCCTAGCAGGATTCCCTCATTGACCGGTCCTCGGCTGAGGATACGCCAAAGATCATATTGCTGACCGTCGTACGATCCAACGCCCAGCGTATTTTCCGCTGTATCCGCCACACTAACGGTTGGGAAACCCAAAGG
>NZ_JBDSQY010000110.1:0-33768 GCF_039929585.1 Capsulimonas sp. | reverse complement strand
TCTGAGTGAAGCGCGCTCGGCGGCGCGTGAGCTGCTCGACCTGTCCCGCATCACCGAAACCATTGCAGCCGCTCCCAAGGAAGCCGATCCGGACGCCCTCGTGACGGACCTGGTGCGCCTCGCGATGCAATGGGCGAACAACAAGCCGCACGACGATCTGGCGCTCATGGTGATCCGGCGTGATGAGACCCGTCTGCCCGAGGCCGTGCCCGCTCCGGAAGAACACCCCCAGTTCGTTTCCGACAATACCGAAGGTGAGGAGTCGCTGTTTGACTTCACCTTCACGAGCCTGCCGGACTGCGCCGCCGAAGTGCGGCAGGTCCTGGCGCACTGGATGGAGACACTGCAATTTTCTCAGACGGAGATCGAAGATTACCAAACCGCCGTTACGGAAGCCGTCACCAACGCCGTGCGCCATGGCTCGCCTCGGGGCGCCGCGGATCAGTTCCAGGTACGCGGCGTTCGTATCGGACAAGACACAATGGCCGTCAGCGTGATTGATAGCGGTCCCGGCCTGGTCAATCGAAGACGCCTCCCGGACATGCCCGAGCCGGAAGCAACCGGTGGACGCGGCTTGCCGCTCATGCGCCTGCTCAGCGATGGGGTTCAGTTTCCCAAGGTGGAGATTGGATCTTGTGTAAGGATGGTAAAACGGAAGAAATAAAAACGCCGGAGGCGATTGCCTCCGGCGTTTTTGCGTCTGGGTTATCGGCAGCTTATGCGTGCTGATACTCGACATATTTGTCGATCGTCACGACATCGAACTCCTCGCCGGCGCTGCGGGTTGCGAGTGCGGTGTGCAGGGCGCGGGCGGTATCCAGGGAGGTCAGACAGGGGATCGAGTGCTCGACGGAGGCGCGCCGGATGAGCGATGCTTCCTTTTCGATCTTCTTGTCCTTGGAGATCGTGTTGATCAATAGTGCGACTTCACGGCTGCGGATCAGGTCGATCAGATTGGGGGAGCCTTCGCTGATCTTGAGCGCAGTCGTTACTTCCAGGCCGTTTTCCCTGAGGAAACGTGCAGTGCCCGTCGTCGCAATCAGCTTGAAGCCGAGCGCGGCGAAGTCTCGGATGATCGGCAGGCCCTCGGCCTTATCTTGATCGGCGAGCGTTACCAAGAGCGCGGTTTCGTTGGGCTTGAGCGGGACGTCGATTCCGCTGGCGACCATGGCTTTGTAAAGGGCGCGGGAGAAGTCGGTGTCGATCCCTAAGATCTCGCCGGTGGACTTCATCTCAGGACCGAGGTTGATGTCCACGCCGGTGAGCTTGGAGAATGAGAAGACCGGAGCCTTCACGGCGATATTCGGCTGGTTCGGATGCAGGCCGTTTTTGTAGCCCTGGTCGGCGAGGCTGCGGCCAAGTGACGCCCACATCGCGGCCTTGACCATCGGAATACCCGTGATCTTGCTGAGATAGGGGACGGTGCGCGAGGCGCGCGGATTGACCTCGATGACATACGCCTGGTCGTTTTCGATGACAAACTGGATGTTCATCAGGCCGATGACGTTGAGCGCTTCAGAAAGGCGCGTGGCGTACTCGACCATCTGGTCGATCGTGCTTTGTTTGATCGTCTGCGGCGGGTAAACGGCCATCGAGTCGCCGCTGTGCACGCCGGCGCGCTCGATATGCTCCATAATTCCGGGGAGGATGCATCCGCCCTGACCGTCGGCGATCACATCGACTTCGGCTTCCTTGCCCGTGATATAGCGGTCCACGAGGATCGGAGCGCCGTCGGAGATGTCGGCGGCGTACTTCATATAGCGTCGCAGGTCGGGCTCGTCATAGACGATCTCCATCGCACGGCCACCCAGAACATAGGAGGGGCGCACCAAGACGGGGTAACCGATCTCGGCGGCCACTTCGACGGCGGCGTCGGTGGAGTTCACCGCGCGTCCGGCGGGCTTGGGAATACCAAGGCGGCTCAGCAGCTCTTCGAAGAGATTGCGGTCCTCGGCGAGATCGATGCTGCGGCAGGACGATCCGAGAATAGGAATGCCGGCGTCGGTCAGAGGCTTGGCGAGGTTGATCGCCGTTTGCCCGCCGAACTGGCAGACGACGCCTTCGATAGGCGACTCGCGCTCGATAATGTGCAGCACGTCCTCGATCGTCAGCGGCTCGAAGTACAATCGATCCGAGGTGTCGAAGTCGGTAGAAACGGTCTCGGGGTTGTTGTTGATGATGATGGCTTCGTAACCCGCCTCGCGCAGAGCGCGCACGGCGTGCACGCTGGCGTAGTCGAATTCGATCCCTTGTCCGATGCGGATCGGTCCGCTGCCAAGGACGATGGCTTTTTTCTTAATTATCCCACTCATTGCCCGTCATTATACCCCAAAGGCCGGGCTGGTCGGATGCTCATGATCGGAGATAATATCAGAGGTTCTGTCCGACATGCTGGATATCTTCGGTTTCGGCGGGTGCGGGGCGGATCGGAGTTCGCGCGCCGGTTTCTAACGCCTGAATTCGGCGCTCCAATCGATGCATGGTATTGTCCAGCGAAAGATCGTACTGACCGCTGATTTCGCGAAGGCTTGCGATCTCGGCGCGAAGCTCATCGATGGTGTTGGCTGCGCCGGGGCCGCCATTCTGCTGATGCTGAAGGCGAAGCGCAAGCTTGCGCTCATCGGCTTCCATAATAATTTTGGCTATCTTAGTCCCAAAAGCCCCGATGATCGCCAAAATTGGGATCATCAGCGCGAAATAACCTTCCATATCCTGTCCTCACTGGGGATCGAAATAGAGCGATTGGACGGACATCCACCCAATCGCTCTGAAGCGTCAGTGCTGTTCGCGGACGATGATGTCACCGGAGATCGCCTGGAGGCGGATGCTGCCGGACCCTTCGCCAAGTTTACCCGCAATACGCCGGTCGCCGTCATCTGTCTGATCTATGAGCGTAAGATCACTGTGCAGAGAGCCAGTGGCGGTGGTCAGTTCGATCCGAGTGTCGGAGGTGCTCCAGACGCTCAGGGTCAGGTCGCCGCTGACGGTGGTTCCGGCGAGCGATCCGGTGCTGGGGCCGGAGAAGGCGATGTCGGCGTCGCCACTGACGGTGCTCAGCGCCACCGCGTAGCTGTTGACCGCATCGGCGTCGATGTCGCCGCTCACGGTTTTAAGCGTCAGCGCCCCGCCGGCGTCGGTGACCGACACATCGCCGCTGACGGACTCCGCGTGGATCTGGCCGGCGCGGAGCGCCTTGACGATGACATCGCCGCTTTGCGACCTGGCCGTCACTTGTGTGCTGACCGACCCTCCGTCCAGCTTGATGTCGCCGCTTGCCGAATCCGCCGTCAGGCTGGCCATCAGATTGACGGCGGTGAGCGCGAGGGCGCCGCTGTGGCTGCGCAGCACCACTTCCTGCGAACCCTGGATGCCGTCGATACGCACATCGCCGCTGGCGGTCTCGACAACCAATCGTCCACCGTCGGTGCTCCATGCGTTCAGAGTAACGCGGCCGCTTTGCGTGCGCACTGCGGCGTCGCCAGGAATGGACGTGTGCGGCGAGCGCGCCGCGACGGCGCCGCTTGCGCTTTGCAGCGTGAGAGCGGAGGAAACGCCTTCCGCGTCGATCGCGCCGTAGGTCGTCTCGACGCCGAGCGGCTTGCCGGCGGGCAGTTTGACTTCCAGGTCGATCGCGACCCGGTCCACGGCGTCGGACGGCGCCACGACCGTGACTTTATACCGTCCGCCTTCGATGCGGCTCGTGACGAAGACCTGCTGCATCAAAACGCGCGCATCGGCGTCGCTGGCGGCCCACACGGTTTTGGTGGCGGTGACCTGTACGGCGTCGCCTTCCGTGATTCCCCACGCTTTCACGTCGCCAAACGGGTTATTGATGTCGACGGCGTCTGCGACCAGATCGGGAACGGGAATTTCCTGGCGTTCCGTAACCTGCGGCAAGCCCTGGCGGTTGCGCGGCCGTCCGCCGTTGTTTCGGCTGCCATCCACAAATGCGCCCAGACCGCTCTGGTCGATCGCGTGCCGGCTTTCGCGGGCGACGCGGCGCGCTTCGCGGGCGGCCTCCCGCGCCGCGCTCTTGGCGGTTTTCACGGCGTCGGTTTTGAGCGAGTTCAGTCCGCGCATCGCTTCATCGAGGACTTTGCCCAAATCCAGATCGGGGCGGGGCAAGTGATCCAGCATCTTGCCAGCGAACAGGGCGGCTTGTCCTGCAGCGCGGGCCGCCTGTCCGGCGATCTGTTTGCCGTGCAGCTCGCCGAGCTTCCCTTGCAGCTCACCCAGCCGGTGCTGGATATCTGAGAGTGACGGCCCTGCGGGGGGCGGAGGCGGAGTGGCGGGCGGGGGGGGAGATGGAGGAGGGGGCCACGCCTGCGGCGCTTCGGCCGCCGGGCGCACGACGCGCAGGAGGGAGTCGGCTTGATCGGCCGTGATCTTCCCTTCGCGCAGCATGTTCAGAATCAAAAGGCTTTCTTCGCTCATTGTGTGTTCCTCTACTAAGAAATCTCTTTCAAGGCGAGAAGCGCCGCGTCGGCGTCCAGCTCCCCTGAGTTCACAGCCTGCAATATCTCTTTTCGGCGTGTCGCCGGATCTTTAACTTCGGCAACGGGCGGCGGCGCTGCGCCGTCGTCCAATCGCAGCGCCGTCACGAGGGCGTCCAGGCGCCCCTTGACGGTGGGATAGGAGATCCCCAGCGCTGCTTCGACATCCTTGATGACGCCGCGACAGCGTAAAAATGTTTCTAAAAAGTTGGCCTGATCCGCAGGCAGGCGATCGTAACGGCTCGGCGCAAAATGCCCGCGCACCTGCACGTCGCAGTTCAAACAGCTCACTTCGGTAATTTCGACCTCGCCCTGACAGACAGGGCACGCATGGATGGCTAGGCTCACTTCGGCGTTCCTCCGAGGTCAGTATAGCACATTGACATTAATAAAATTAATATTGATATTGATTTTATTAATATTTGGCACGAAGCAATCACTCATAATGAACCCGGGTATAAAACCCGGGCCTTGGGAGCCTTCGGCTAGTCGTCCGTTCCGGACGAGGGAAGTTAGCTTTCGATTGCCTGCATTTGCGTCCGGAACGGACGCCTAGTCGCGGAGCGACTCCCAAGGCCCGGGTTTCATACCCGGGTTCTGAATGGTTTATTATATTCGTGTACAGACTGAAGCCTCCTCCATTGACGCTCTTCCCAGACGTCCGCTATAATAGATCATGCGCCTCACACCTCGCCTGGCTGTGTTTGCGGCTCTTGGAGCCGTGCCCTTGCTTTTTATCCATTTCGCCCCGTGGCTGCTCGCCGTAGTGCTGGCGTACGATGCGCTGCTGGCGGCCGCCACGCTCGCCGACTTTTTGACGTCCCCGCGTCCCGACACCTTTCTGTCCGTCGAGCGCAAGGTGGATGAAAAGCTGTCGCTGGGGTTACGCCTGCCCGTGGTGGTGCATCTGCGCAGCCGGGCCGCTCGCTCGGTGGAGATCATTGCGCGTGATGAGCCGCCGTATCAGTTTACGCTGGAGGGCGCGACGGAGCAGAAGGTGCTGGTTCCTGGCGGCAATGTTCCCGCCCAGTTTTCCTACTATGTGCAGGCGCACGCAAAGGGCGATTATACGTTCGGCGATGTCTTCGTGCAATATGTAGGGGTGCTGGGACTGGTGGCGCGCATGTCGCGGCTGCCCGCGCCCCAGAGTGTCAAAGTCTATCCCAATATGCTGGAGATGGAAAAGTACGAGATGCTGGCGCGCCGCGGGCGGCTGATGCAGCTGGGGATTCGGTCGGCGAAGGTGCGCGGCGGCGGCTCCGAGTTTGAAAGCCTGCGCGAATATGTGACGGGCGACGAGTACAAGAAGATCGACTGGAGCGCGACCGCGAGGCGCGGTAAGCTGATCACCCGCCAATATGAAGCCGAACGCAGTCAGAACGTCGTCTTATTGCTGGATACCGGGCGCACGATGCTCCAGCCGATCCAAAAGATGGCGAAGCTGGATTTTGTTGTGAATACGGCTTTGATGCTGGCCTATGTCGCGGTCTCGTCGGACGACAAAGTGGGTCTGATGGCCTTCGACGCCGACGTGCGTACGTTTCTGCCGCCCGCCAAGAGCAACTCCCAGGTCTACCAGATCATGGAGCGCCTTTATAACTTAGAAGCGCGGCTAGTGGAGACAGACTATCAGGCGGCCTTTCAGGAACTGGCGACCCGCTGGCGGCGGCGTTCGCTGATTGTCCTCTTCTCCGATCTGGTCGACCCTGATTCCTCTGCGCAGATCCTCAACGCCGTTTCGATTTTGGAAGAGCGTCACCGCGTGGTCTGTGTGACCGTCAGCGATCCCAATATTATCGCGGCGGCTGCGGCCGTTCCCGAGGAGACCCATCAAGTCTACACCAAAGCTGTCGCGACCCAGGTGCTTCACGAGCGTCGACAGGCGATCCAGGCGCTGCGCCGCCGGGGTGTATGGACGGTGGACAGCACTCCAGAAAACCTGAGCGCGGATCTGATCAACCGCTATCTGGAGCTGAAGGCGAAGTCGCTGATTTAAAATTCCCATTAGAAATTGCGTCTCGAAGAAAAACAGCCCTCAAATGTCAATTTGAGGGCTGTCGTCGTGAGTGGGGCATATTGCATCGTGCGGCGTTACGGGCCGACGACCGCGCTGTGCAGCGAGTTCCAATTCGTGTAGACCGGCTGGAACGAGGTCCAATTCGTAGCGCTGTCGCCCACGTGGTAGCTCCACGCCAGCGCGCCGGCGTATCCGTTGGTGTAGATCGTGTTCAGATACCAATTGGCGCTTTGCACGTTGGTGTCGAGCAGGCCGTATGATGCATTCGCGGTGGAAAACTCGCCGACAATGCAGGGCTTGTCTAGGTTGAGCGATGCGTAAGTCGGCAGCCCGCTGCCGGCGCCGTTGCTGAAATCCATCCAGGAGTAATAATGGATCTGGTAGAAATCCAGCCCCAGGTTCTTCCAGGCGCCGACATAGTACGGAGTAGCGCTGCCGACCGTCGCATAGCGACCGCCGCTGTAGGAATGCACGTAGCTCGCGCACTGCTTGACGAAGGTCTGAACGGCGGCAGGGGCCAGATTGGAGCCGCCCCAATAGCCGGACATCTGCGCTTCCGGTTCATTCACGAGATCATAACCGGCCACCTGGGCGCGGTTCGGATTGGCCGCAATATGCTGGAGCAGCGGCTTGAGCGCCTTGTCGAGATACGATTTTTGAATGGCCGCATCCGTCACGATCGCCTTATGACCGCCCATTTGTAAGCCGCTGCTGCTAGTGGGAGGAGCCCACATCGAGCCGTCGATCACCGTCAGCAGGAGAGAGATTTTATTGTTCGCGGCGATTTGCAGCGCCTGGTCAATGTTTGTGAAAACATAAGAATCCAGCCCCGTGACGGCTCCGGCGCTGCTGAACTCGGGAGAATATCGCCCATCTCCGAATACCCACCATCGAACCACGTGCACCCCCTGGGCGTGCATCGCCCCAAAATCCTTGGCGATGGAGTTCCAATCGGTATACTTGCCCCATGCGCCTGTCCCGAAGTCGGTTCCGTAGTTGTACCAGGCGTAGTTCGCGCCCAGCCAGTAGCTGCTTTTTCCATTCAAAGTCAGAACATTGCTGCTGGCGACAGGCGTCGCGGCGTGGGCGCCAACTACGCCGGCGCACAGCAGCATTATGCTTAATAGCAATTGTCGCAAAAAGTACAAGCGGCCAATCGTTTTAACCATTGTGTTTCCTTACTGGGTGAAATTCTTGCCAAACGGTGGGAATTGTATTGAGATATGTAACAAACAGGCATAAATTTTTGCTGCTTGTACGTTGTTATTTCTGTAATCTCAATTATCTATTAAACAGATGGATTTTTGATAAGTTCCCGCCATATCGTCAAAACATGAAATCAGGCCGCGATCATTAGATATCGAAGCCTGAGTATCGCGCTGCATTATTGATTTGCCGAATGTCGCTTGGCGGATGTTAGAGAGCGGCGGTTTTTGGGCGGCGGGGGCTTCCGTAGATGTAAAAGAGCAGCAGGGCGAATTGGAAGATCGCCATACCGAACTTCGCCCAGTGGGGCAGGGAGGCATGGGAGATATTGCCTTCGATAATGCCGGCGAGGATAAAGAGCGGGATCGTGCCCACCATCATCTTGGCGCCGTCGCGACCCGCGATCACCAAGGCGTCCTTGCGTGAATATTTGCCCGGCGCGATGAGCGCCCAGCCGATACAAAGGCCCGCGCCGCCGCAGATGAAGATCGCCGAAAGCTCCGCGACGCCGTGCGGCAGGATGCCGGCCCACATGGAGGTCAGATGCCCGGTAGGCTGCACGACTGCGATCAGGGCGCCCATCATCTCGCCGTTCTGAAGCAGCATCAGCACCGGCAGAATGAGCGTAATGCCCGTCGCGAAGGCGATGATCCCCACCTTGGTGTTGTTGGTCATCAGTTGGGACGAAAAATCGAAACCCTCGGCGGAGGAGATATCGCCATGGTCGGCGAATCCCTGCTTCCAGCCGTCGAACGAGGAGCGGAAGCCTTCTGGAAGGAACAGCGCCAGGTAATCTTCACTCTTGTGAACCAGCGCATAGGCAAGGTAGGCGCCGATGACGCTGATGATGATGGCGGCGATCGTGAACCCCATGCGCCGGCGCAGGACGTCCGGCAGCCCGACGCGCAGGAACCCGAGGATACGGCGCCAGCCGCCGGTTTCTTCGGAGTAGATCACGCCGTGCGCATTGCCAACCAGTTCGTTCAGGTACAATACGAGATTAGGATTGGCTTCCTGCTGGCGTGCGTACGCGAGGTCCGCGGCCGCTCGGCGATAGAGCGATCCGAGCGCCGGAAGCTCTTCCTTGGAAAGGCGGCGCAGGCCGCCGTTCTTTGTGCGCTCCACAATAGAGGAGAGCCGCTCCCAGTTTGCGCGCTTCTTGTTGATGAAAGCTCGTTCGTCAATTGCCATGATGGCGAAATTATACCGCAGAGGCTCCTGTCATGTCACGTGAAATACTCGTCGTCACTCCCGAAAATATTGAAATCGAATATGAACTCGCTGGAGTTGGTTCCCGTTTCTTTGCAAATCTGATCGATACGCTCTGGCAAATGGGTATTTTGCTGGCGATGACGATCCTTTTTCTCATCGTGACGCTGGTCCTCGGCTTCATCACGAGCGCCTTTGCGCAGCAGCTGCTGACAGCTCTCGTGCACATTCAAATGGGTCTGGCGTCGATTGCGACGTTCATCGTTTTCTGGGGATACTACATCTATTACGAGACGGCTTGGAATGGGCAGACGCCTGGAAAACGGCAGGTGGGCTTGCGCGTGCTGCGCGACGGCGGTTACCCGATCAACATCTTCGCTGCAATCGTGCGGAATCTGCTGCGGGTTGTCGACGGAATCCCTGTGGTCGTGGTCGGGTTTCTGATCGCCGGGGCGTCGGAGAATAAACCAGAGATCGCTGCGGTTGGCGCCGCGTCCATGATCCTGACCCTATGCTTCTTGCTGTTTTCAGGAAAGTATCAGCGCCTTGGCGATTTTGTCGCCGGAACCATGGTCGTGAAGCAGCGGGCGCCGCGCGTTCCGACGCTGGAGGCCTTGGCGCCGCCGCCGCGCGTCCTGCCCGAGCATCTGGCGGCCTACGCGCTGGCGGATGTCGGCAAGCATGTGTATGAAATGACGGTGCCGGAGTACCGCGCGGTGCGTCACGCGATCGATCGGCGCTGGCAGCTGCCCGCGCCGATGCAGCAGGCTTCGGCGATGTACCTCGCCGTGCCGCTGATGCGCCGTCTCGGCATTGTGCCCCCGGCAGGCGTCACTTATATCAATTACGCCGACCTCTTGGAATATCTCGCCGTCGCCTTTGAACAGTATCGAGGCGTAAAGTAAGCGATATGTCTGCCTGTGAGATATTCCTGGAACTTTCAGAGTAATTTGATAGATACGTGAAATAATAAACCGAATCCCGATCTCAGTTTCAAATCCCAACCCATAGACAGGACGTAAGGCATCATGACGAAATCGACCGCGTTGATCCCGTTCGCTCTTCTCAGCTGCGTGCTATTTCCCAGCGTAACCGCGCAGGCGCAGGAGCAAACCGCCCCGACTGCCGCCGCCACGACCCAGGCCAACAAGGCGGCCGGCAAGCCGATGCTTGTCAACGGCATTCAAGAGACCACGCTTCCCAACGGTCTGACGATCCTGACCAAGGAAGTGCATGCAGCTCCCGTTGTCTATTTCTCCGTCTGGTATAAGGTCGGCTCGGTCAACGAGCAGGTCGGTCAGACCGGTATGAGCCACCTGATGGAGCACATGATGTTCAAGGGGACCAAGTCGCGCGGCCCCGGCGTCATCAGCTCTACCTTGCAGGCCAACGGCGCTGAATTCAACGCTTCTACCTCTTATGATCGGACCGAGTATCACGAGACACTCGCGGCGGATCGATTAGAGACGGCGATGAAGATCGAGTCGGACCGCATGGTCAATTCGCTTTACGACGAAGCCCAGCATCAAAAAGAAATGACGGTCGTGCGTTCGGAATACGAAGCCGGTGAGAACAATCCCGGCCGCGCGCTCACAAAGGCGACGCGCCTTTCGGCCGATCAAGTACATCCATACCGATGGGAGACGATCGGATTCCGGTCGGACATCGAGAACTTCACGCGCGACGAGATGTACGACTATTACAAGAACTACTATACGCCCAACAACGCCACCGTCGTGATTGTCGGCGACATCGACACCGCGAAGGCTGTAGACATGGTGCGCAAGTACTTCGGATCGATCAAGTCTCATCCTGTTTCCGAACACTTTCTAACTCCCGAACCTGTCCAGGAAGGCGAGCGACGTGTGACGGTCTCACGGGCGGGAACGACGCCGCAGATGCTGATGACATATCACATTCCGGGGATCAATGACCCGGACCGGTATGCGCTGGATGTGCTGGAGACGGCGCTGAGCGGCGGTCGCACCGCGCGCTTCTTCCAGAATCTCGTGCAGACCGGACTGGCCTCGGATGCAGCGGCCTACGATTATGGTCTGCGTGATCCTGATATGGTCATGGTTGGAGCCTCGGCGCAGCCCGGCCACACCAACGCCGAACTGGAGAAAGCGCTGCTGGCGGAACTTGATAAGGTCAAGACGGAGCAGATCACCGACGAAGAGCTGGCGCGCGCGCTCAATCAAGCCGAGGCGGGTTATATCTTCGGCAAGGAATCCGTTTCGGCGCAGGGCAGCCAACTTGGCGAAGACGCCATGAAGGGTGACTGGCGTCGCGGCGAATATTACTTGGAGAATCTGCGCAAGGTGACCAAGGCGGACGTGCAGCGCGTGGCCCAAAAGTATCTGGTCGAGCGCAACCGCACCATCGGTTACTTCGAGCCGGTCCGCGCCGCAGGCGCTCCCGGCGGCGGCGGCGCGCCCACATCCCCGGTCGCCCAGTTCATCGAATCCCAGTCCGCGAAACTGAACCTGGGTGACTACCATCTATCGCGGCCCGCCGCCACGCGTCCCGCGTCGGTAATGGCGACTGCGGACGCCGCCCCCGCGAAGGGCGCACTGCCGACCAAGGTCGTGCTGGACAACGGCCTGACGCTGGTCGTTCAGGAGAATCACGCCACGCCGACTGTCTCCATCGGCGGCGCGCTGCTGAGCGCCGGCGCCGTTTTCGATCCCGCCGACAAGCGCGGTCTCGCCGATTTCACGGCGTCGCAGCTTTCGCGCGGCACGCAAACCCGCTCGCTGCTGGACATCGCCAAGATCCTGGAAGGCGGCGGATCGTCCGTCTCCATCGGCGGCGGCGATGAATATGCGTCCCTTGGCGCGCACGGTCTGTCCAAGAACTTCGACACCCTGCTCGAGGTCCTGTCCGACGAGCTGCGCCACCCGGCGTTCCCGGCGGACGAACTGGAGAAAGCGCGCGCGCAGTCGCTGGCCGGCATCGAAGAGGCCAAGGACGACACTGGAACCCTTGCCGAGATCGCCTTCGCCAACGCCCTTTATCCCAAAGGACATCCGTATAGCTCCCCGACGCTCGACGAGCAGGGGGCGCTGATCAAATCACTGACGCGCGATGAACTCGCCGCGTTTTACGCCGCGCACTACGCGCCTGACAAACTTGTTTTGACGATTGTCGGCGACGTCGATACGCAGACGGCGATCGATGGTGTGAAGAAGTACTTCGGCGATTGGGCAAAGAAGGGCGACTTGACCGATGTCTCCATTCCGACCATTGCCGCCGGAGCCGCCGCGTACCAGACTACGGTCATTCCCATGGCCGACAAAGCGCAGGTGGATGTCCGCTACGGCTTCCCTGGCGGTCTCAAGCGCAGCGATCCAGACTTCTACACGGTGATCGTACTGGACACGATCCTCGGCGGCGGCGGCGGCCTTTCCTCGCGCCTCGCGACGAGCGTTCGCGACAAGATGGGACTGGTCTACGGCATTTACGCTGCGGACGACGCCAGCCTGGGCGAGGGGCCGTTCTCGGTCCAGTTAGGAAGCAACCCCGCCAATGTCGATAAAGCGGTCGAAGAGACGCTGAGCCAGGTTCAGATGATCCATGACAAGGGCGTTACCAAAGATGAGGTTACAGACGCGGTGTCTTTCCTGACCGGCTCCTACCCGGTCACGCTCTCCACGAACGGCGCCGTTGCAGGACAATTGCTCGTGGCGCAGGTCTACGGCCTGGGCCTGGATTACATCCAGAAGCGCAACACCTACTACAACGCCGTGACCGTGGACAAGGTCAACGCCGCTGCGAAGAAGTACCTGCATCCAGGGACGGGCGCGCTCGTAATCGCGGGAACGTATACCGGGAAGTATGTGGCGGTGAAGTAGATTCGCCTATCCCCCCATCGAGCTAAAGCTCGATAGGGGGTTAGGCAGCGCCCGAAGGCCCTAGGGAAAGCTTACCCAAGCGCCCGAGAATAGATCTCACCTCCCCACATTGACGCCTCCCTCCCTCTTCTTGTATAATATACGCCAATGCGAGTACTCATCACCGGCGCCGGCGGAATGTTAGGGACGGATGCGCGCGCGTTTTTCGCGGCGCACGGCCATCAAGTGATTGCGACTGACCAGCGGCCTTTGGAGGGCAGCGGCAGCGAAGCGCTGAACATCAAGGATTACGCCTCCGTGCGCGCCGTGATGCAGGCGCATCGGCCGGATTTAGTCCTGCACTGTGCGGCGATGACCAACGTGGACGGCTGCGAACGCGACCCTGATGCGGCCTACGCGGCGAACGCTTTAGGAAGCTGGTGTGTGGCGACGGCGGCGCAGGAAGTCGGCGCCATGCTTGTCGCAATCTCCACGGACTTTGTGTTCGATGGGACGAAGGACGGGCCGTATACCGAGTTTGATACGCCGAATCCATTGAGCCATTACGGGGCGTCCAAGCTCGCGGGCGAGCGAATGGCGATGCAATCCTGTGCTCGGACTTATGTTTTGCGGACTTCGTGGCTATATGGGACACATGGACGCAATTTTCCATACACCATTATGGAGCGGGCCAAGTCGCAGGGCGAGTTGTTTGTGGTCGCGGACCAATTTGGCGCGCCGACCTTTACGCGGGATCTCTTAGAAACGGCGTATCAGATTATTCAGACGCCGCTCTATGGCGTCTATCATGTCTGTAACGCGGGGCGGACGAGCTGGCATGGCTTCGCGAGCGAGATTTTGAAGCTTGCGGGAATGCCGGACGTTCCGGTCCATGCGCTGACATCTGAAGAGACCGCGACTAAGTTCGGCACGCCGACCCGGCGTCCTAAGAACAGCGTCCTGCGGCGCTATGCATTGGAATTGCAGCACAAAGATGTGATCCGTCCGTGGGAGGACGCCCTGGGCGAATTCCTCGCGGCGGTGAACGCACACGACAAGATCTGAGACAAAGCTCGAAGACAAAGTAACGTCTGAGACGAACCAGGAACATTATGACTGAACCCGAGAAGAAGCCCGACTACAGCCAAACGCTGAATGTCCCCAAGCCCGATGTCAAGAACCCCGACGGCGTCGATACCAACGCACTGAGCATTCCCCTGCGCGCCAACCTCGCGAAGCGCGAACCGGCGATCCTGGATTTTTGGAAGACCGAGCAAGTTTACGCCAAATCGCTTGAGTCTCCGCCGCTTGGGACGTTTATTCTGCACGACGGGCCTCCCTTCTCGAACGGTAATATCCACATCGGTCACGCCTTCAATAAAATCTTAAAAGACGTGATCATGAAGTTCCGGTCGATGCAGGGCTACGCGACGCCTTACATCCCCGGATGGGACAACAACGGCCTGCCGATCGAAGTCTTAGTGGCTAAGGAGTTCCGCGAGAAGAACTATGTTCCGACGCCTGTTGAGATCCGCGAGCGCTGCCGCGAAGTGGCGACGGAGTGGGTCGGGAAGCAATCCGAGCAGTTCCAGCGTTTAGGCATTCGCGGCGACTGGGCGCGTCCGTACCTCACGATGACCCCGAAGATGGCGGCAAAGCAGCTGGAAGTCTTCGCGGATATGGTCGAGAAGGGCTATATCTATCGCGGACTCAAGCCCGTTTATTGGTCGCTGGTCGATGAAACGGCTCTCGCCGAGGCGGAGATCGAGTACAAGGACGTCAAGGACCCGTCGATCTACGTGCGGTTCGGGCTGCGCTCCGACAGGGACGGCATCTTTGGCGCGGACGCCGATGCGTCGAAGTGCTACACGGTGATCTGGACGACTACACCGTGGACCATCCCCGCCAACGTCGCCGTCGCCGCTGGCCCGGATATCGAATACGCCGTGATCGAGCACGAGGACCGGCGCTACTTAGTGGCCGCCGATCGCCTCGGCGTCGTGATGGCCGCCGCAAACTTTACCGGGTGGAAGGTGCTGAGCACTCACAAGGGCGCCGATCTCAAGAACTTGATCTTCGAGCATCCCTTGTTCAACCGCGTCGCGCCTTTGGTTCTGGCCGATTACGTCACGACGGGCGACGGTACAGGCGTCGTGCATACAGCTCCCGGACATGGTAAGGACGACTTCCTGACGGGCCAGAAATATAATCTGCCCGTGCTGCAAATCCTAACGGGTGACGGCTACTTCAACGAGGACGCCGGCGCGCCGTTTACTGGACTGCGCAAAAAAGAAGGCGCGCAGCTCGTGCTGGATAACCTCGCCGAAGCGGGCGCGCTGCTGGCGCTGGAGGAGATTCTGCACTCCTATCCGCACGGATGGCGTTCGAAGGACCCTCTGGTGTTCCGTGCGACGGTCCAGTGGTTCGTGAACATCGACCACAACGGGCATCGCGAGAAGTGTCTCAAGGCGATTGAAGGCGTGAAGTGGTACCCGAAGGAATCCATCGATCGGATGAGGCCTATGGTGGCGGGACGCCCGGACTGGTGCATCTCTCGGCAGCGCTCGTGGGGCGTCGGTATTCCTGTGTTCTATGCACAACCCTCAGGGACGCCGCTTCTGGCAAAGGAGAGTATCTTAGCCGTTCGCGATCTCGTCGCCGAGCATGGCACGGACGCCTGGTTTGAGCGAGACGCCAAGGATATCCTGCCGGCGGGCTTTGCGCATCCGGAGACGGGCGAGACGGAGTTCACCAAGGAAACCGATATCTTCGATGTCTGGTTTGACTCCGGAGCGACCAATCAGACGGTGCTGGGGCAGTGGCCGGAATTGTCGTATCCCGCCGACGTATATCTGGAAGGCGGCGATCAGCATCGCGGCTGGTTCAACTCGTCGCTGATGATCGGCATGGCCGTGACCGGCAAGGCGCCGTTCAAGCAGGTCGTGACCAACGGCTGGACTTTGGATGAGAATGGCCGCAAGATGTCGAAGTCGGCGATGAACGGCGTTGCCCCAAGCACTGTGTGCGACAAATACGGCGCCGATGTGCTGCGCCTCTGGGTGAGCTCGACGGACTACTTCGGCGACGTGCGCGTTGGCGAGAAGATGCTGGATCAAGTCTCGACAACGTATCGATCGCTGCGTGGCTCGCTGCGCTTTGCGCTGAGCAATCTTTATGTGCATTCGGCGGATGACTTCGATCCGGCGCTCCATGCCGTTCCTTACGCCGAATTGCCGGAGATCGACCGCTGGGCGCTGCACCGATTGAACGAAGTGACGCGCTCGTCTGTTCAGGCTTATGAGGACTACGAGTTCCAGAAGGTCATCCAGAACGTACTGGGACTTTGTACGGCGGATTTCTCGGCGTTTTATTTCGACGTGATTAAGGATAGACTGTATTCGTACGGCGCCAACTCCCCGGAGCGGCGCGCGGCGCAGACGACCCTCTTTGAGATCGCCTCCACGCTGACGCGTCTGCTCTCGCCCATTCTGTCCTTCACGGCGGAAGAAGTCTGGCAAAAGCTCAAAATGCCGAACAAGCCTGTCTCGGTGCAGCTAGCCGACCTGCCTTCGGATCGTCCGGAGTTCCAAGATTCCGAACTCGCCGAGCGCTGGAGCAAACTGCTGGGCGTGCGTGATGAAGTCAACAAGGCGCTCGAAGGGGTGAAGAAGCGGCTGGAGCTGGCGCTGACGATCACGGCCGACGCGGAGACGTTTGAAACGCTGACCCCGTATATGAACCAACTGCCCGCGCTGCTGCTCGTCTCGGAAGTGACGCTGCGAAAGGGAAGAACGAATCCCGGCGTGGACGTTCTGAACAACGGCGCGGCGCCGGGCGCCAAGTGCGCCCGCTGCTGGGTCGCCATCAAAGAGGGTGGGGACGATCCGGCGGCGATCTGCTCCGGCGGATGCGCGCGCGCCTGGCGGGCGGAAACAATTACGGACGGCGATATTGTCGCGCGCCGGCTTGAGAAATAGCACAAAGGAACGCCCACAACATGAATGAGACAAAATTAGCGCACTTCAAGAAAGTGCTGCTGGAAGAAAAGACCCGGATCGAAGACGAACGGGCTTCTTATAATAGCGACACACGCGGCGGCTCGATGGCGGATCAATCCGGCGAGCTTTCGAACGCCGATAGCAATGACATGGCGGACGAAGCCACGCTGCTGTACGACCGCGACCGCGATGTCGCCGCCGTGGAGAACCTGGATCGTCTTCTCGCCAAGATCAACCGCGCTCTGATGAAGATCGACGAGGGGACCTACGGCAAGTCCGATGTCGATGGGACGCCGATCCCGATCGAGCGTCTGGAGGCCCTGCCGTACGCCGTGACCACGGTGGAGCAGGAAGAGGCGCTTTGAACCGTCCCGCCATTCTTCTGCTGGCGGCCGCCATTGTGGCGGCCGACCAGTGGGCCAAGCAGATCGTCCTGCGCGGCTTCGCCATCGGTGAAAGCCGCCCGGTAATCCATGGATTGCTGGATCTGACCTACGTCCGCAACACCGGCGGCGCGTTCGGCATTCTGCCGCAGGGAACGCAGCTGCTTTCGCTCGCCGCCATCGCGGCGGCGGCGGCGATCGTTTATTATCTCGTTCGCGCGCAGCCCCCTTACCCGGCGCGTCTCGCCCTGGGGCTCGCTCTGCCGCTGGGAGGCTCCCTCGGCAATTTGATCGACCGTGTTCGCCTGCATTATGTGGTGGATTACCTCGACGTTTATGTCGGCTCGCATCACTGGCCGGTCTTCAACATCGCCGACGCTGCGATCTGTACGGGCGTCGCGCTGCTGGCATGGCGTTTCTGGTCGGCGCCAGCCCCCGCATCGGCGCAGCCTATCGCCATGACTGCGGAAGAAAAGTAAGGAACCCATGCATCCCATCCTGTTTCGCATTGGAGCGGCGCCGGGCGGCTACGCAGTCCACACGTTCGGCGTGATGATGATGCTGGCGTTCGCCGTCGGTATCTGGCGCGCCGTCGCGGCGGCGCGCCGACAGAAGGGCGAACCGGGCGATGTTCCCGTGGACGCCATCTTGGACGCCGGCACATGGATGATCCTCGCCGGCATCGCCGGCGCGCGTCTGATGTTCATCATCGTGGATTGGTCATCGTATCGCGACCATCCCTTGTCTGGTCTGGAGATCTGGAATGGCGGTCTTTCGTTCCATGGCGCGCTGTTCGGCGGCCTGCTGGCGCTGATTGTCTTCTGCCTCATCCGCCGTATTTCGATTCTCAAGATTACGGATCTGTTCGCGCCCTCGGTGATGCTCAGCTACGCGATCGGACGGATCGGGTGTTTCTTTAACGGCTGCTGCTACGGCGCTCCGACAACCATGCCGTGGGGCATACGCTTCAACGAGGATGGACAGGGGCACTGGACCGTTCCCTCGCATCCGACCCAGATGTACTCCACGATCCTTAGTCTGATCTTCTTCGGAGTGCTTGTCTGGCTCGAACGGCGCAAGGCGTTTGACGGACAGCTGTTATGCTGGTATATTATTCTTAGCGCTACGGAACGATTTTTGATGGAAATCTGGCGAGGAGGCGTGACATCCACTGTTGTGGCCTGGGGTTTGACCGATGTGCAGTTTTTATGCTTATCGATGATTGCCCTGGCCGGAGTCGGATTGGCCGTACTGCGCCGCGTGGGACGCCGCTCGTCGCCTGGGAATACCGCCGCGCTTGAGGTCGCGGGTCATTAAATGGAAAGCCTTCTTATCTCGCCCGAAGAATCCAATGTTCGCCTGGACGTCTTTCTCGCCGACCGCCTGACGCACTTTTCGCGGGCGCGTATTCAAAAGCTGATTGCTATGCACTCCGTGCAGGTCAACGGCGAGCCGGGCAAGTCGAATTATCGCACGCGCATGGGCGACGAGATCACGATCGACGTCCCCGCAGCGCGGCCGCTGGAGAACGCCGAGCCCGAAAACATCCCGCTGGACATTGTTTACGAAGACGAAGACCTGATCGTCGTGAACAAGCAAAAGGGCTTAGTCGTGCATCCTGCTCCCGGCGCGGAGACGGGCACGCTCGTGAACGCGCTGCTTGCGCATTGCAAAGACCTATCAGGCATTGGCGGCACGCAGCGTCCGGGGATCGTGCATCGTCTGGACAAGGACACATCGGGCCTGCTGGTCGTCGCCAAGAACGATCTGGCGCACGAGAGCTTGTCCAAGCAGATCGCGGCGCGCACCGCCGTCCGCAAATACAATGCGCTGCTCTGGGGGCGACTGCCGTTCAAGCATGCCGTGATCGACGCACCGATCACCCGGCACCCCGTGGACCGCAAGCGCATGACCGTCTATGAAGAGGGCGGCATGGTCGGTCCCGCGTCCCAGACCAGCCTTCCCAAGGCCGTGCGCCAGGCGGTCACCGAAGTGCGCCTTCTCGAACACTTAGTTGAGTTTTCCTGGATCGAGGCGATCCTGCAGACGGGACGCACGCATCAGATCCGCGTGCACTCGGCGTTCGCCGGCTATCCCGTGGTGGGCGATTCCACCTACGGCGGCCTGCGCAAAGTCTCCGCCGACCTGCTGCGCGGCGCGCCCCTGCAAACCCTGAACGCCTCGCTCGCGTCTCTTCACGGCCAGGCGCTGCACGCCCACTTCCTGAGCTTCGACCACCCACGCACCAAGCAGCGCAAACAGTTCCACGCGCCGCTGCCCGATGAGATCGTCGAGCTGCTGGACCTTCTGCGGCGGCTGGACGAAGCGTTCGAATTTTAGTCCATCCAGACACACGAAAGGCCCGGAGGCAATGCCTCCGGGCCTTATGTTTTATCGCCGCTGAGTTAGAACTTCTCCGACTGGATCGCCAGCAGACGCTGGAACAGTTTTTGCTGCTCTGGGGTCATGATCGCCATGACTTTTCCCTCGAATTCCTTTTCGAGCGCGTCGAACTTAGGCTTCTTTGCCTCCGGCGCGATCGATTTGTCGTCAGCAATGGCCTTGGCCTGCGCGCCTGTTGCGGCTTTGATGGACGCCAGCTGCTTTTTCTGATCGGCGGTCATCGAGTCGTTGATTTGCTTGCCGATCTTCTGGCTCTCGGTCATGAGCTTGGTGAAGGTGGCGCGCTTCTTGGCGTCAATGGCCATGGCGCGAGACTTGTCGGCAAGGAATTTCTTGCGCTGCTCCGGATTCAGGATGTCCAGCATGTCGGACTCATAAGCCGTCTTTAGTTTCAGAAACTTTGCTTGCTTTTGCGTGGGAGTCAGCGTCTTGCTGGCGTTCAGCGCCTTCAAGTCCGCATCCATCTTCGCGCGGCGCGCGTTCGCCTTGGTCTCCTGCGCTGGGGTGAGTTTTGGTCCCAGTGGCCCCTGCTGAGCCGCAGGCGCGGCATGCGCGCCGATGCTGGGCGCGGCGACCGCAATAGCCATCAGCGCGGCGGCGCCGAGAACGGTCGATCTATGGTGACGTCGTAGTATCAAAATCCCTGTTCCTTCCCTGGGTGGTCGCCTTTTAGTTTACCCAATAAACAAAAAAACGCAGCAGCGGGGCGGCTACGCCATGCTGCTGCGTGTTGGACGACGGGGCGCGATTAAATGTTCGCGCTCGTCGTGGAGCTCTGCGGGACCGCCAGCTTGGCGACCTGCGGGATCAGGCGCAGAAGGCGCTCGGCGGCGAGCTGCTCCTCGCCCATGATCGTATCCGCAAGCTGCGCAGTCTCATGGTCGCCGATGGCGTCCGCGAAGGCCTTCAGCGACGTGTACATGCCGATCTCGAAGTGCTCCAGCGAGTACGCCTTGATGATGTCCTGCGTCTGCTTGTCGGCTTTGTCGTGGAAAATGTTGAGCAGGTCGCTGCCCTTGCCGATGATGGTGTTGATCAGGCTCTTGCCTTCGGCCTTGTCGCCGCCTAGCGCCAGGATGCGGGCCTTCAGGCGATCCGCCTGCGACTGCGAAACGGCGATGTGCTCGGTGATCGCGGTGCGGACATCCGCATCGGTCGCTTCCGCAGCGATATCTTTCAGAGAGGCGACGCCGCCATCTTCCGCAGCGTGAGCATCGTTCAAGTAGCGGAGCAGCTGCTCCTTCACATCTTCTGCCATGGTTGATTTTCCTTCTAAGCTCTTTTGAGAGACTATAAACCGTGCGCCATTAAGTTCCTGCGCCAGAGCCTATATTCCCCGGAGTAAATCGAGTTATGGCAAACGAGCGAAAAAAAATTAGCGCTTGGGATAACTTCGGCCCTTCCAAGTATTGCCGGATTTGGAGTACGCCTGGCGTATCGAGTTGATCGCGATGCCGATTACCGACAGCCAGCCGAGAGGCAGCAGCGGCGCCGCCCAGGCGGGAGCGCCGGGAAATCGCAGGCTCAGGCCGAACCGGACGGCGACGGTCAGTAAGTACGCCGCCAGCGCCAGGTTCTCCCAGGGGCGATGGCGCGCCCAGCTCCAGATGGCGAGAGGCGCCGGCAGGACAAGTGTACAAAAGAGAAAAACGAGGACGACGCTGAGCAGAGGCAAATCACGCGAGAAGGCGGGGAAGATGTTCTTCGAGAAGCCTGCCCAGACTTCCGCTAGCCCGTGGTACATCCGCACGGCGTAGGTGCGCGAGCCGTCGCCGTACCAGAGCGTCTTGCCGCATCGCTTCACATGCTGCGAAAACTTGATGTCCTCGGCAAGCTGGCGGCGGACCGCTCGGTGCCCGTCCACGTCAAAGTAGGTTTCGCGGCTGAGAAAGAGAAATGCTCCGTTGGCGGCGGCGAACCAGGGGAATGGTGTGAGGCGAATCAGTGGCCCTGGCAGAAAGGCGAAGATGATGAAGTATTGGAGCGGGATGATCATCTGCTCCCAGAACCCTTCGCACTTGAGATCGGGGCACATGGAGACCACATCGGCTTTGTACTCGCGCTGCGCTCCCAGAGCCAGCAGCAGGGCGTCCGGGGTGAACGTGCAGTCGGCGTCGGTCATGAGTAGATACTCGCCGCGCGATGCGTTCGCGAGCTGCCAGCAGGCGTGCGGCTTACCGTACCACCCCTCGGGCATCTCCGCGCCCACGAGCACCCGCAGCCGATGGTCGCGGTCGCGCAGTCGGCAGAGGATGTCGTAGGTATCGTCTTGCGAGCGGTCGTCTAAAACGATGACTTCGAAGTTCGGATAGTTCATCGCCAGCAGCGACTGGACGCACGCTTCGATCGTGGCTTCCTCGTTCCGCGCGGGAACAAGAACGGAGATCATGGGCAGGTCGCTGTCGGCGACACCGACCAGAGCGCGCGGCTTACGGAAAAAAAGAAAATTCAGGGCCGCCGTCCCGGTCATGGCGAGGGTGGCGAAAAGCACGGCGCTGTGATAGAGGATCGAAGGGGTCATCTGCATCCATTATACCCCGCGCTGCTTTTCGCCACCCGGATCTTAATCCCTGGTTCCGAAGACAATCACGCGGCCAGGTATAATCCACACATGTACGTGGCGCTCGACCCATCCGAAGAAATCCCTCATGTCGAATGGCTGCGCGCGACGCCTGGGGCCTACGAGTGGTGGTACTTCGACGCCGTCTCCGATCGTCGCGAGTACGCCTTGACCGCCATCTGGTTTCTTGGCAACCCTTTCTCACCGTACCACCGCGCCGCCGCGCTGGGACGCCCCGCCGACCCCTTCGACCACAACGGCCTCTTCTTCGCCCTGTATCGTCATGGGCGGCTCCATGCCTACCACTTCTCGCGCTTTCCCATCGCTTCGGTGAACGCGGCGTCCGCGCCGCCTCTTCGCCTGCAATTTGGCCCGTCGTCGCTGACACAAACGGCCTCGGAATATCGTCTGATACTTACTGACGTCAACGCCAATCGCCGGACCCTGCGCGCATCCCTTGATTTCACGGCGCCGCTTGCTGCTCCTATGGACGCGGAAGCGCCGGAGGTCGCCCCCAGGCACCTCTGGCATCCGGCGGCGCCAAGCTGCCGGGTCGCCGGCCGCATTGCATTGGGCAGCGCCATGAACCATGAGACGGAAGAGATCGCCTTCACGGGGGACGGTTACCACGACCACAATCGCGGCGTTTTGCCGTTCGCCGCCGACATCCAAGAATGGTATTGGGCGCGGGGCGCGCTGCCGAGCGGCGGAACGCTGGTCATCTACCACACACGGCTCACTACGGGGGGATGGAATACCGATCTCATGCTGTTCGAGCATGGGGTTCTGAAGCGTCACGATGTGGATGCACGATGTCGCCTGGGCCGTTGGCGCATGAATGCATTCGGGCTGGCCTATGCGTCTTCACTGATCGTGGAGGGGGAGGGGATTCGGGCCAACGTTCGTTTCCGCGAGCGATTAGATAGCGCCCCGTTTTACCTGCGCATGCTGTGTGACGTGGAGGGGGAGATGGATGGCATATCGCTGGCCGGATATGGGATCGGCGAGTATCTCCGTCCGCGCGGCATGGACTGGGCGCTGACGGCGTCGGCCATGAAAGCAAGGATCGTGGAGCAATGAAACGCCTGGGGCCGGTCGCGCCGATTGTCGCCGTGCTTTCCGTCGCCGGAACCTTGCTGACGTTTCTCGCCCTCCGCCTCTTTAACCTTCCCGCCTCCGGTGCGCCATATCACTGGGTCGGCCTATGCGTCACACTACTTCTGACCACATGCTTTCTCTTTATCTTCATCGCCCCCTGGCGCTGGGGCTTGCCGATCCTCACCCATCTTCCCAATCATGACAACCAAGTCGCGCTGACATTCGACGACGGCCCGTCCCCCGACACAACGCCGCGCATCCTCGCCGCCCTCGCCGCCGCCGGCGCCCACTCCACATTCTTCGTCCTCGGAGAACAAGCCCGCCGCCATCCCGACCTGATCCGTCGCATCTCCGCGGAAGGCCACATCCTTGCCCTCCACGGCGACACCCACCGCGCCATGGTCCTGATGTCTGTGTACGCCATCACGCGCGAGATACAAGCGACCCAGGAAGCAATCGCCGCCGCGTGTCCGGGAGCCGCCCCGCCCACGCTTCTGCGTCCGCCCTACGGCTTCAAATCTCCAATCCTCCTGACCGCAGCGCGCAAGCTCGGAATCAAGCTTGTCATGTGGAGCCTGGACCCCGCCGACTACGAGCGGACCGACCCAAACAAGATTGCCGCCGCCGTTCTATCGCGCATCAAACCCGGCGACATCATCTTATTGCACGACGGCGCGGGACGCACTGCGACGGCCGACGCGCTGCCTGCGATATTAAGCTGCTTACAAGATCGAGGGTTTCAATTCGTTGGCCTGAGTGATGGTGAGATAGGATGCATTGGCTGAGAGTATCTTGGGGGAGACTTATGCATGTTCTCCATCAGAATGTAATTTGACAGATACAATAACGCAAAAACTGCGGCGAAAGCTGTCAATATCAAGCCGACCCATTTCGCGGCGATATCCATCCACGTTCGCCTTCTTCGCTCAGAATGAACCTCGATATTATTTTTCGGAAGCGGCGGCCATTGATCTGGCTCAGGCTCCATACCGAGAAATCCATATCCCATTCTGGAACCTTTCCGCGTATTCTCGTGTGCAAAAATGTTATCGTTCTTGGCTTAAGACCTTCTCAACAATAATTACATTCAATAGAAATTAGCCCTGTGTCACCGCGCGGTACTCGCCGGGCGATTGGCCGGTCTTTTTGCGAAAGATACGGCAGAAGTAGTTGGACGATTCGAAGCCGACGCGAAGGGCGATGGTGGCGACGGGGAGGGTGGTGGTGCGGAGCAGATGGCTGGCTTCGTTGAGGCGGAGTTCGAGATGGTATTGAGCGGGCGACATGCCGATGTATTTGCGGAAGGACTTTCGGAAGAGCGAGTAGCCGACGCCGAGTGTGGCGGCCATTTCCTCGACGTTGATGTTTCGGTCCATCTGCTCGAAGAGTATGGCTTTGCCGCGTTCGATGGCGTCGAGGATGTTGGTTCCTTCAAACCCATGGCGCATGGCGGTGGCGGCGGCGGCGGCCAGGATCATCATGGTGCGGACGACGATGACGCGTTGGTATCCGATGGCCTCGCGGCGCATTTCTTCCATGATCTGATTGAATTCATACTGGATACGATCGCTCAGCGGCGCGCCGAGAAGCGGTTCAGTATAGGACAACGTGGACTCGGCGATGAGAGCGTCCGCTGTGTTTCCCTGGAAGGCGATCCAGTATTCGTCCCATCCCGTTTCTGGGTCGGGGCTGTAACGGTGCCACTCACCGGGGAATAGCACAAAAAACGCGCCGGTTTCGATCCGGAGCCGTCCTGCGGATCGGGATTCGAAGACCCCTCTGCCGCGTGCGATGTAGACCAGCTGATACTCCTGAAGCGTCCGCCCTTGCTCCCATCGGAACTGATGGTCGGCCGGGTGAATGGTCGGTGGATACGGTGTGTGGGGCGGAATCACCGTATAGCCGCTTGCCAGGACGTAAAGGCTCTGCTGACGCGCTTCATCGCTCAGCGGCAGGTATCGTGAATAGTATTTCATGGGTGTTCGCTACCGTTACTAGTTTTCATATCAGAATGTGCTATAAAAGTGCCATTTTCTGCATTGACCGTATCATCGCCTGCTCTTATAATTGTGACATCATATTTCACAATATCGACACTTGGTAATGCGCCGATGCGCCATTTGATCGCTTCAATGTAATTCCACGCCACGGCGGCTGCAGCCGCCGTGGCATAAGGACGGGTAATGAAAATCGGATTGTTTGGAATTGGGCTGGAGACTTACTGGCCGCAATTCCCGGACCTGCGGCCAAGGCTGGAAGGATATCAGCAGCGAGTCCATAAGCGACTGATGCAAGACGGCGTTCAGATTATCGACGCGGGTCTCGTCGATGCACCGCAAAAGGCCCGTGCGGCGGCGGATTTATTCCGGCGTGAGGATGTGGAGATCATCTTTCTTTACATCTCTACCTATGCGCTGAGCTCTACCGTCCTGCCAGTTGTGCAGAAGGCGGGCGTCCCCGTGGTCGTCCTCAATCTCCAGCCCGTCTCCGCCATCGACTACGAAACGTTCAATGCTCTGGGTGATCGCGGCAAAATGACCGGAGAATGGCTGGCGTACTGCCAGGCCTGCTCCGCGCCGGAGATCGCCAGTGTTTTTCTGCGCGCGGGGATCGCCTTTCATCTCGTGACGGGAACGCTGGACGATCGCATCGCCTGGACGGAGATCGACGCCTGGGTGTCGGCCGCCAAAGTCGCATCGGCGATGCGACAAAACCGGGTCGGCGTGCTGGGCCATTACTACGGCGGGATGCTCGATGTCTACAGCGATATGACGCAGCAATCCGCTGTATTCGGCTGCCATTTCGAAGTGCTGGAGATGTGCGAGCTGAAGGCCCTGCGCGACGATGTCACTGCGGCGCAAGTCGACGCAAAGCTGGTCCAATTCCACAAAGAGTTCGATGTGCAGCCCCAGTGCGAGCCGTTCGAAATGGAGCGCGCCGCCCGCACCTCCGTGGCGCTGGATCGGCTGGTGGAACGCCACGATCTCGGCTCGCTGGCCTACTATTACGAAGGCTGGGACGGCAACGAGTACGAAAACATCGTCACCTCCGTCATCGCTGGCAATTCCTTGCTCACCGCCCACGGCGTTCCCGTGGCGGGCGAATACGAGGTTAAGAATGTCCAGGCGATGAAGATCATGGATCTTCTGGGCGCGGGCGGATCGTTCTCGGAATTCTACGCGATGGACTTTGACGACGATATCGTGATGTTCGGCCACGATGGGCCGGCGCATATCGCCATCGCTGACGGCCCCGTCAAATTAGTCCCGCTGCCGGTGTATCATGGCAAGCCGGGCAAAGGCCTGAGTATTGAGATGCAGGTCCGGAACGGTCCGGTCACGTTGCTGTCCGTGGTGCAGGACGGGCAGGGGAAGATCAAGCTGCTGAGCGCCGAGGGAGAATCGACGGCCGGACCGACGCTACACATCGGCAACACGAACAGCCGTTATCGATTTTCGCTGGGCGCGCGCGACTTCGTGAATCGCTGGTGCCAGGCCGGCCCCGCGCATCACTGCGCCATCGGGGTCGGGCATATCGCGGGAGTGCTGGACAAACTCGCCGCGATCTTTGGAATCGAACATATCCGCGTCTGCTAACTCCATCGTGGTTCGATGGTGAACCTCAATGAACCTTTTAGAAAACTAGTGAGAAACTCCATATGGCTCCTGCTTTCATTTTCGGTATCATCCTGCATTGGATCGGTGGATTGGCCGCAGCCAGCTTCTACATTCCGTACAAACAAATTCGGCGCTGGTCGTGGGAGACTTACTGGCTGACCGGCGGCGTCTTCAGCTGGCTGCTTATGCCGTCACTGATGGCTTCAATCCTGGTTCCAGGGACATTTGAGATCCTGCATACGGCGAAGCCGAGTGTCCTGTTCTACACTTACTTTTTCGGCGCAATGTGGGGCATAGGCGGATTGACGTTCGGCCTGACGATGCGCTATCTTGGGATCGCACTGGGCATGGCCGTCGCTCTTGGCTACACCGCCATTTTCGGCACGTTGATTCCTCCTCTGTTCCATGGCACGCTTGGGCAAACGCTAGGCAGCGCGTCCGGCAAGTATGTGCTCCTGGGCGTGCTGGTCAGCGTCGCGGGCATCGCCGTCAGCGGCATGGCGGGTATGTCCAAAGAGCGGGAATTGACAGGCGAACAGAAGCAGTCCTCGATTACCGAGTTCCAGTTCGGAAAGGGCATGCTGATTGCGACGTTCTCGGGCATCATGAGCTCGTGCCTCGCCTTTGGGCTGGACGCGGGAACGCCTATCGCCGACGCCGCCAAAGCCAGTCTGCTGGCGCATGGCGGCTCGGATATCTGGCAGGGGCTTCCGGTACTGATAGTCGCGCTTCTGGGTGGCTTCACAACGAATTTTCTCTGGTGCGTCGGCCTGAATGTCCGCAATAAATCGGCGGGCGAGTATACGGCGCAAGCGGCGTCTGACGGTTCTGCTGTTCCACTGATTCGCAACTATGCATTTGCGGCGCTAGCGGGCATTATCTGGTACCTCCAGTTCTTCTTTCACACGATGGGCCAGGCGAAGATGGGTAAGACATTTGCCTTCACCAACTGGACCCTGCATATGGCGAGCATTATGATCTTCAGCATGCTCTGGGGAGTTTATTTGAAAGAGTGGGCTGGAACCAGCAAGCGCACGCACACCCTAATCGGACTCGGCCTCGCTTTGCTGATCGGATCGACCATTATCATCGGATATGGCAGCTATCTGGACGGAATCGCCGCGCACTGATGGGTATAATGGCGCCCATGAAAGTAGTCATTGCGCCGGATTCGTTCAAGGGTTCGCTGAGTGCGCGCGAAGCGGCGCAGGCGATGGCGGCGGGCGTTCGCCGCGCCTGGCCGCAGGCGCAGATCGTTCTGCTGCCGCTGGCCGACGGCGGCGAAGGGACGGCGGAAGCCTTGACCGCCGCAACAGGCGGCCGCCTTGTTGAACACGCCGTGACCGGTCCGCTGGGGGAGACCGTTCAGGCCATCTATGGATTGCTGGGGACAGACGGCGGCAGGGCGGTGGTGGAGATGGCGCAGGCGGCGGGATTGACGCTGGTCCCGGAAGGATCGCGCGATCCTCGCCTTACGACGACATTCGGCGTGGGCGAACTGATCCAGGCCGCGCTCGACACCGGCGTTCGTGAGATCGTGGTCGGCCTCGGCGGCAGCGCGACCAATGACGGCGGCGCTGGCGCCATGCAGGCGCTCGGCGTCCGCTTCCTCGACCGCCTGGGTAAGCCGTTGCCCTGGGGCGGCGCCGCTCTCTCGCGGTTGGCGCGCATTGACTTAGACAATTTCATCTTCCCCTCAAACCAAGTTCGTGTGATCGCGGCGTCCGACGTCCGCAATCCCCTGATTGGCCCCGATGGCGCCAGCGCGGTTTACGGCCCTCAAAAGGGCGCAAACGCTGAAATGGTGGCCCAGCTGGACGCCGCTTTAACCCAATACGCAGAGATCTTGAAGCGCGACCTGGGATGCGATGTCGCCGGTTTACCCGGCGCGGGAGCGGGGGGCGGCCTGGGCGCCGCCATGTCTGCCTTTCTTCATGCGGAATTTCGGCCCGGCATTGATGTCGTGCTGGACGCCGCCGGTTTTGAGGCGACGGCGCGCGGGGCCGATTGGATTTTGACGGGAGAGGGCCGGATCGATCGTCAAACGCTGTCGGGAAAGACCATCTCTGGTCTACTGTCTCGCAGCCGCACGCTCGGCGTCCCCGTCCTCGCCTTTGGCGGCTCGGTAGATCAAGATGCGCTAGAGGATCTGAGCGCGCAAGGCCTTATCGGGGCAATCCCTCTTGTGGCGAGGGAAGTGACTCTGACACAAGCGATGCAGGAACCGGCGCGCGTTTTGGAAGACGCGGTCGCGAACGCACTGGTCCGTCTTCCCACATCTTCAAGCTAACTCGGTTCTAAAAGTGTTATAATGAGGGACTTCTGTCCATCTTACACAAGGAACTGCATGACGATCTCCCGCTCGCAATCCCCTCCCAAAACTTCGTCTCCCAGTCGGCGGCGCAAAATCATTCGATCTTTTGTTAGTGTTGCCTTGTTCGCCGTGACCACAGCGATCGTCCCCCATCTTTGGTGCGGGCGGGACGCCGCGCGCTTGTATCGGGGCGACGCCGACGTTCAGGAGGGCCTCGCGCGCGGCGTGGCGACATGGATCGATCAAGATTTAGGGACCGACCAGTATCACACCGGCAGCAGTCAGTTCAATGGCGAATGGCTGCTCATGACCTATCAATTGGCGGGGCTTGGGTTCGGTCAGACCGCGCTCACGCATCCAGAGAGCCGCGCGCGCAATCTTCCCATGCTGCGCAAGTGCTGCGCGCGGGTGCTGAAGCCAAATGCGGCAAGTTTTGACGCGGCGGCCTGGAGTGAAGATCCCGTCAAGACACTATCGGGCAAGAACGGGCATGCCGGATACCTCGGATACAGCAACGTTGTCCTCAGTTATGACCGCTGGATCGACCCCGCCGCTCCCGATCGCGCGGTCAACGATCGGTTCACTGCGGCGCTGGTCCGTCGTATGACGGCGAGCCCGACTCATCTGATCGAAACGTACCCCGGCGAAACCTATCCGGCGGATAACTGCGTTGCCGCCGCCTCCATTGCCCTTGCCGGGCGCGCGACGGGACGAGATTACAGTCCGCTCCTCAAGGCGTTCGGGGCGAGCCTTCGCACGCGCTATCTCGACCCGAAGTCTGGGATGCTTTACCAGAGCGTCAGCTCGGAAACCGGCAAACCCAGTGGCGCGCCGCGCGCCTCGGGCACGCTCTTCGCCGCCTATTTTCTCTCGTTTGTCGATCCCAAACTGTCCGCTGATCTATTTGCAGCCATACGCCGTAATCAAGTCGGTGAGCTGGCGGGATTTGCGGCGATACGGGAATATCCGGCGGGATATCAGGGGGACATGGGAGATGTGGACTCGGGGCCGGTCATCTTTGGCCTGAGCACATCCGGCACGGCGTTCGCCATTGCCTCGGCGCGCATGCATGGCGATGAGGCGTTGTTTCGGGAGCTGGAGAGCACGCTGACGCTGGTCGCCGCTCCAACATCGACGCGCGAAGGGAACAAATTTCTGCTCGGCGGCCCCATCGGAGATGCGCTGCTGTTCGCACTTTTGACGGCGCAACCGGCGCCAAAGGAGGTCTCATGAGGACATTAACCAAAAGACGGCCGGCGACGGCGCGGGCCGAGATCATTCAGGGTGTGATACTTTGCGTCGTCTATCTGGCGCTGGGACGCTGGCTTGCCGTGACAGGCTGGATGTCCGTGCTTCTTTCACCTTCGGGCAATCCGCCATTCGGGGTTGTCGCCGTCGCGCTGGCCTATATCCTTCTGCGCCTATTCGTTCTGCTGGCGCTGCCCGGCTTGGTCGTCGTGCGCCTCTGGAACCATCTTTCGTCCCGGGGCGGCGCGAAGGCAAACCTTACCGAATCGCAATCCGTCCAGATCCACGATGCCGACTGCTAATCCGGCGTTACGAGACGAAATCCCCGGCGCTCATTGATCTCATGCTCTGTCATGACGAACTTTCCTCTACCTCCTACGCAGGGCCGCAGTATTTATCCCATCTTCTTTCTCTCCAGCTTCGAAGCATGCTTTTCTTATGGATGGTCCCTGTTTGGACTCATTGATCGGCGACAAATTACCAACCAACTGTCAGAGGAATACGCGATTTTTCGTCGAACTCTTGCGCCTATCCGCCAGGCGCGCTTTGCATGAAAGCCCGCTTGAGCGTTTGATGCAGGAGGAGCACGATGTCGAATCGGGTTTTGACGGATGAGCAGATCGCTGGGTTCATCGACCGGGGCTATGTGAAATTGGAGGAGGCGTTTCCGCGTGAGCAGGCGCTGAAGGCTCAGGATTTTCTTTGGGATCGCCTGGCGCGGCGCGGGGTTCGCAAGGACGATCCCGGGACATGGGCCGCGCCGATGGTCCATCTTCAGGAGGGATATACAGACGACGTCTTTGCGGCGTGCATGACTGAGCGACTGGAAGACGCCATTGAGGATCTGGTGGGGAAGGGGCGCTGGGCGGACCGGGGGGAAAACTTGGGATGGGGCTGGTGGCCGGTCAATTTCGCGCTCGGCGCGGACAAGCCTTGGGATGTTCCAGTAAACGGCTGGCACTGGGACGGGATTCAATTTCGCCACCGTGTCACGTCGCCCGATCAGGGACTGCTGCTGCTGCCGCACTTCTCGTCCGTTGTCTCACGCGGCGGCGGAACTTTGGTGGCGGAGGGATCGCACAAGATCGTCGCGCGGTTTTTGGCGAAGCATCCTGAGGGAATGGAGATTAGCGACGCGCTGCCCCAATGCAGCCAGGAGCATCCCTGGCTCTCCGAGCTGACCCAGGGATCGGGGGTGGGCGTGGACAGAATCCTGCGGTTCATGGACACAGCGACGACCGACGCGCTGGGGACGGAGCTTCGTGTGGTGGAGACGACTTCGGAGCCGGGCGATGTGTGGTTCTGCCACCCGTTTCTCTATCACGCCGCCGCGCAGAACCATTCGGGCGCGCCCCGATTTATGTGTAATCGCACAACGCCGCTGAAGAGCCCCATGGCGCTGGACCGCGCGGACGGCAATTATTCGCCGGTTGAGCTTAGCATTCGGCAGGCGATTTCTGGTTAATTTTAGACCAATTTGCAGAACTTACCGACACGACAGGGAGAACATCACGTATGACGCAATTTAATGGCTTGGGGCTGCATTTGGGCAATCTCTCTCGCCTTTCCTCGGCCCAGACACGCTCGATCTCGCCGGAAAACTTTACGGGGGAGAAGGGCAAGGGCGGCATGGCCACCGAAGGCTCGGCCTCGTGGAACTCACGGGATTTGGGTGTGGGCTGGAAGGTCAACCCTTATCTCAAGATCGCCTCGAAGGAAACGAGCACGATTGCCGAAATCGACGGGTCCGGCGCGATCCAGCAGATTTGGATGACGCCGACGGGTAACTGGCGCTACTCCATCATTCGCATCTACTGGGACGATCAGGAACATCCTTCGGTGGAATGCCCGGTGGGCGACTTTTTCGCGTGCGGGTGGGGGCAATTTGCGCCTGTCTCCTCGCTGGCGATCTGCGTCAACCCCGGTTCGGCGTTCAACTGCTACTGGGAAATGCCGTTCCGAAAGAAGTGTCGGATTACCTTTGAAAACATCGCTGAAGAGGAGATGACGCTTTATTACCAGATCAATTACACACTCACGGAAGTTCCGGAGGACGCCGCTTACTTCCACGCGCAGTTCCGCCGCGTCAACCCGCTGCCCTACAAGGAAGTGTACACAATCTTGGACGGAGTTTCCGGGCAGGGACAGTTTGCCGGGACGTATATGGCGTGGGGCGTGAATAATACCGGCTGGTGGGGCGAGGGCGAAATCAAATTCTACCTGGACGGCGACGGCGAGTTCCCGACAATTTGCGGCACCGGCACGGAAGACTATTTCTGCGGTTCGTATAATTTCGAAAACCAGGTGACCAAGCAGTACCAGGAGTACACGACCCCCTATGCCGGGATGCCGCAGGTGATCCGTCCAAACGGCGTTTATTCCTCGCAGACGCGCTTTGGGCTGTACCGGTGGCACATCATGGATCCAGTACGATTTACACAGGATCTGAAGGTGACGATCCAGGCTCTGGGGTGGCGCTCGGGGCATCGATACCTGCCCTTACAGGACGACATCGCGAGCGTGGCTTACTGGTATCAGACGCTTCCGACAGCGCCATTTCCCGCGCTTCCGGGCCGTGACTCTCTGGAAATCATCTAATTTCCCGTGCGCCAGCAGAGTTGAGACGCATTCGTGAAGAGGTCCTTGACAGGATGCGAAATAGGTCCTATAATGACTCAACTCTGCTGTTACACTTGGAAAAACCCCCATAAGTGTCAGCATACTCTCTGATAGGGATCGGCGTCTCATGCCCGTTAAAACGCAAACCCCAAAATATCTCGATCTGGCGACCCGTCTGCGCTCCGATCTCGAGAGCGGACTTCTGAAGCCGGGCGACCGTTTGCCCTCGTTTGTCGAACTTCGCAACGAGCATCAAGTCAGTCGGGGGACTGTCGAGAAGGTCCACGCCTTGCTAGAGCGCGATGGCTTGATCGTCCGCGAGCAGGGCCGAGGGGTGTTTGTCGCTCCGACCCTGCGCGCTTCGGCCAACGGCATTATCGGTTTTGCGGGCGGCGGGTTCATCGAGCGCAGCAGTTCGCTGTTTTGGGCTCACCTGCTTGATGGCATCCAGCACGAGGCGGCGGAAAAGCAGCTGCCGCTGCTGCTTCTGACCGGCAACAGCGACCCAGGTATCTGGACCAAGATTGACGGCCTGCTTATCAGTATCAACCAGGAAAATACAGAGGAAGTTCTCAGCCACATGCCGACCGGCCTGCCGTGCGTTTCCATCCTGCACACCGTGGACGGCGTGAGCAATGTGGTGGTGGATGATTACCAGGGCGCCAAAGACGCGACCGATCATCTGCTTTCGCTGGGTCACAAGCGCATCGGATTTTTGATCTCGGGCTTCGACAGCCTGATCGATCAGCGCATGTCCGGGTATCGGGATG
>NZ_JBDSQY010000109.1:0-22747 GCF_039929585.1 Capsulimonas sp. | reverse complement strand
CAGCGTCAGCCGCCCATTCCCATGCGTCGCCAGCCCCAGCGGCTCCAGCTCGGCGAGCTGGGGCAGATCATCCCAAACACTCGCACCGAACCGATCCCGGTACGCCGCTTCATCCAGGCCGTCACATTGCAGGATCGTGCTGATGACATAGCGTCGCCGCTGTTCTTCGTCCGTCAGGCGCACGCCGTAATCGGCGATGTCAAAAGCGGCGTCGGGACGGGCTAAATAGTCTTGCAGCACGCCCTTGACGCTGGTGCGGCCCACGGCGTATTCTCGGGAGTAATGCACGTCGCGCGTGTATGAACGGGCGCCGCAGCCCAGGCCGACCATGCCGTCGTCCTGGCAGCAGTAAACCGGCCCGGGCGTCGCCGTATCCGGCGCATGCGCCGCCCGGAACATGCGCATGGAGACTTGCGTGTAACCCGAGGACAGCAGCAAGTCTCGGCCCGCTTGGTAGCAGGCGAGACGCACATCCTGGCGCTCGCGCTCCACGCGGCTTAGCCCCGTTAATGGCCGGACATAAAGAGGGTAGAGATATAATTCTTCGGGCGCATAGGACATCGCGACTTCCAGAGAATATAGCCATGTTTGCACGGTTTGCCCGGGCAGGCCGTAGATCAAGTCGAGATTGAGCGTGGGGATGCGCGCCGCGCGGATCGTGTCCAGCGCCCGAGCGACCATGTCCGTCTCCTGTCCACGCCCGGCGGCGGCGGCCTCCGCCGGGATAAAGCTCTGCACGCCCATACTCACCCGGTCCACGCCCCGGTCCGCCAGCGCTTGCAGACGCTCAGGCGTCGCGGTTCGCGGGGATGTCTCCACGGAAGTCGGAACGCCGCGTTCGACGCCGAACAGCTCGGAGGTCAGATCGAACAGACCATGGAGGTCGTCTGGCTCCAAATAGGTCGGCGTGCCGCCGCCGATCGCCACACGCGCGATCTGAAATGTCCCCAGCGCATCGCGCACACGCAGGGCCTGCCGGCGCAGCGCATCGAGATACTGCCGCTCCATTGACGCCGCGGGGTTAGCGGTCGTAAACAAATTACAGAAGCCGCAGCGCATCTCACAGAAGGGGATATGCAGATAAAGAAACAAAGCGTCGCGGCGCTCAGGCGCCCACAGATCCCGCAAGGGAATGGGCGGGTCCAGGGTGCGATACGCCATCTTATGCGGGTAGGAGTAGGCGTATCCGACATAGGGCGTGTCCAGCAGCATTTGGGCGAGCGTGGGGATCATGGTCTTGCTTGAACTCCGGGTCATCGTACCGGCCATAAATGACCGGCCTGAAAGAGAGCCCCATGAATGGGGCTGAACAATATCCAATAATCGTATGTCTGGTTGGTTTGTCGTCCTGACAATCGAACCTGGGATTTCCTCTTAGCCCCCTTGAGGGGGCTCCCCGCAGGCCGGTCATTTATGGCCGGTACGACGAAAAGGAGCGCCTGCATAAAAAAGCTACCCTACGAGCGAGCATCTCCGGGCAAGACAAACTCGGCGTAGGGCACGGTCCAGACAACGGGCAGGCCGACGCGGTGGCCGACAAAGCCCTCTTCGCCGTAAGCCACGCCATGGTCGGAGCAAATGATCGTCAGCGACGGCCCGCGCGCCTGCATGGCCGTGAAAAGCGGAGCCAGCTGGCTGTCGACATACGCCAGCGCGGCGCCCTGAGTCTGCAGCGTGTCCTGCACGGCGCCCAGAACATAACCGCAGTTCGGCTGATGCAGCGCGGACACATTGAGAAACAGAAACACGCGGTCGCTCGGGGAAACTTTGCCTAACCGCTCACAGGCGAATCGTACCTGGTGCTCGGTGGAGCGCAGATCCGTCACCCCCATGGCCGGGCTCCAGTAACTCTCCGCGAAGAGGCCAGGCAGCACGGTCCCCAGCGCCGTCCGCTGATTGAAGAAGCCGACGCCGCCGATACAAATGGTCTGGTATCCCCGCCGTGTCAGACCGCTGACAATGTCCGGGGTCTCAAAAACACAGGTGGTCTCCCCCGTCGTCTCGCTGCCGGCGAAGGCGGCGGCGAACAGGCGCTTGTGCGTTCCGGGCGCTGAGGGCGTCGGCAAAAAACCGGCAAAGAACGCCTGATGCGCGGCGTAGGTAAAGCTGCCCGGCGAATGGCGCTCCTCCCACTTCCCATTGGGAAGCAGGGCGGCAAGGTTCGGCGTGCGACCCTCGGCGAGCGCCTGACAAGCAACATCATAACGCAGAGTATCCAGCGTAATAAAGAGAATATCGTGCGTTCCGACAAGCGCGTTGGCGTCGATCATAACAATTACCCAGAGTTTCAGAACGGTTAGTGGTTTATTCGTGGAGCCAATTTAGCGCGCAACCGCCACAAAGAGAGCCGGTGATTAATGTATTTCGCCAATTTAATAGCGTAATCGCCACGCGTAAGCAGCCGGCGAATGAAGGATGCCCGGCGAATGAATTCGCGGCTAAAAGTACGGTCACCCGCCTTCGCGGGTTCAGACATTTGTGCCGTAGGCTCCGAAATCCACGCAGGTGGATGACCGTACTTTTAGCCGCGAATTCATTCGCCGGCTATCTGGGCATTTACGCAATTAATTTGGCAAAATACATAATTCGCCAGGCTTTTCACGTTCTACGCACCTTATCTCCGCCTCATAAGTGTCCATGCCGTCGTGCAGCACGCGGGGCAGCAAGTCGCCGAAGGCGTTGACTTCCAAAACGGCCCAGCTTCGAAAGCTGGGCGTGATGCACAGGTCGACGCCGGCGTGCAGGCTGTTTGGAAAGCACTTGGCGGCGCGTTCACAGCTCTCCATCGCCTGCGCCCAGGCGGCGGCGCCCATTCGAGCGCGCACGGCTTCGACATCGCCGCGTGTGTTGAGCAGGTGCAGGTTCGTCATAGGACTGCGGCTTTGACGGACAACGGTGTGCCGGGCGCGGCCGCCAATCGTCACGACCCGCAGATCGAAGCTCGCGCCGTTGAGGGCGGCTTTCGGCAGCCAGCGCTCCACATGGACGCCATGGCGGCAAAGCGCATCGATCAGCTCGGCGATTTCGCTGGCGTCCTCATAGACCTTGAGACGACGCGAATTGTACAGGCGCAGCTCTCCATTCGATCGCGCCATTTCGACGGTCGTGGTCGCCTGAGTGCGGCGTCCATCGGTGCGCAGCGCCACGACGCCGGAGGCGCTGGAGCCATGCGAGAGCTTGACAAACACCCGCCCCCACCCCGCTTTGCGCAGCTTCTCGGTCAGATCCCCATACGATCTCACATCGGGCAGCGACTCCGGAACAGGAACGCCGGCCGCGCAGAGACGCGCGTGCGTTTGCGCCTTATCGAACATCACGCCGATCTCGGCCAGACCGTTGGTCAGACGGTGCGGCTCACACTCCGCCAGCTGATCTTCGATTTGGCGCAGCGCGAGGCGCAGTCCCAAATACCACTGATAAGGAACCCAGATCCGCCCGCGCTCGAAGAGCAAGTTACGGGCTTCGACCTCCGAGAGCCTTTCCCCGGACGGCGCTTCGGCGGCGCCAGCCGCCAGAAGCAATCGCTCCACATCAAAGTCGCGTCCCGGCGACTCGATGCGCACGCAGTCGCCGGCCTGCACGATCTTCGGAAGACACGTACGGCCTTCCAGCAGATCCGCCCAGGCGGCGATGCGGGCGGGAGGATACTCCAGCCGCTCAAGAGCCTGCTGGAAGAAGTCGATCCGATTACTGTCGGGATTGCCGACGATGACGTAGGAACACACTCCTATTCGGAGACGGCGACGTAGCGATCGTCTTCATCTGCAGCGGATTCGGGACTAGTCGCGTCCACGGAGACCGGCAGGGCCAGAAGCTGATCGACAACTTCGGGGGAGACGTAATGATGATGGATGTCCAGGCTCCTCAGCTTGCCGATGGACGGCGCGGCGATCAAGGCCAGCGCGCCTTCGTCGCTCAGCGTTCCCAGCGACAGATCCAGCACTTCCAGCTGGTCCAGAATCGGAGCAGTCGCGATGGCGGCGGCGATGGCGTCGGCGATCTCGCTGTCGCAAAGCCCCAGATACTTGAGACTCGGGAAGAGATTGTCGTTCAAAATCGGCAGCACATCGTCCACGGTCGTCGTGGCGCCGTAGTTCTCCGTTCCCAGCCAAAGCTCCAGATGCTCCAGCGCCGACAGGGACGCCCCGGCCACTTCGCGCACGACTTCTACGTCCAATCCGCCCGACTGCACCACCAGCGTCTTCAAATGATCGTGCGTCGGCGAACCTAAGTGCAGCCCATTGCCGCCGCGCGCGTAAAACGTTTCCAGCAGGGGGTAGGCATTGAACAGCGCCGAGAGATCAGACTGCTGGATCCAGGAGATTTCGGCTTCTTCAGCGAGGATTTCGCCCACAAACACCGCTTTCAGATTGGGAAGCTGCTCGCGCGCCGCGACAATGGCCTCCGTAGCGGCTTCCGAACTTCCGTCCGATTCCATCGCGCCCTCCCAGGGGCCGACGATCAGCGCCGTAACCTCTTCCACACCCGGCTCCGTGAGGAACTGCGCGAATTTATCGGTCCATTGAGATTTCGCTTCGTGCTCCTCCCAGGAGATACTGATTCGATACGCCGTTTCACCCGGGCCGGTCAGGGGCGTTCCCAGCTCCCAGTCCACGACGGGTTTGCCGTCAAAATGCTGTAAGTGTTCGTAAATTGCCACGACGCATGTCCTCTTTGAGAATGATGGGGATGGTGGATCTTCCCCTGGCCCGAGAGTTCAGCGGCCAGGGGAAAGCTTTTTAAGAAACCGCCGCCAGCGTGCGCAGCAGTTCGGAGACGCTCCAGGCCTGCGCGACGCAGCCGTTGGGAGCAAATGGCGCTTCGGCGTCAAAAATTTCGGGTACGGAGCCAACACAGTAGCAGCGCAGCCCTTCAGCCAGCAGCGGCTCTATGATCTCACGGACGCGCGCTTTGTCGCCGTGGACCTTCAGATGCGCCTCGGCGAACGCGCCGATCAGCCACGGCCAAACCGTCCCTTGATGGTAAGCGCCATCGCGCACACCCTGGTCGCCCGGGCCATAGTGGGGTTTGTAATCCGGGGAGCCGGGCGCGAGTGTTCTGAGGCCGTAGGGCGTCAGAAGCGCCTGTTCGACGGCGTCCACGACCTGCGCCGCATCCTCGCCTTCGATTACGGCAAAGGGCAGGCTGACGGCGAAGATCTGGTTGGGGCGCAGGGATGGGTCCGGATGGCCGTCGGGATTGATGACATCAAAGAGGCTGTGCATTGCCGGGTTCCAGAAGGCGGCCTTAAAGCTCGCCTTCACGACGGCGGCGCGGTCTTCGTATTCTTTGGCTTTAGCGTCGTCGCCGGCCTTTTGGGCAATCAGCGCCGTGACCCGCAGTGCGTTATACCAGAGGGCGTTGATCTCGACTGGCTTGCCGGTGCGCGGCGTCACCACCCAATCCCCCACCCGCGCGTCCATCCAGGTCAGCTGTACGCCCGCCTCGCCGGCGCTGAGCAGACCGTCCGCAGGGTCGGCTTTGATCTGGAAATCCGTGCCCGCAATGTGATGCCGAAGGATATCTTCTAGAACGGGAAGCAGTTCTTCGGCGGCGAACACCCAATCTCCAGACAGCTCGGCGTATTGGTGCGCGGCGTGGAAGAACCAGAGGCTCGCATCGACCGTGTTGTACTCTTCGCCGCCGCCGTCCGAAAAACGGTTCGGGATCAGGCCGTCGCGCGTGGCGTGGGCGAAGTCCGCCAGGATTTGGCGGGCAACATCGAAGCGACGCGTTGTCAGGCACAGGCCCGGCAGCGCAATCATCGTATCGCGGCCCCAATCGGTGAACCAGGGATAGCCGGCAATGATCGTCGCGCGGGAGACTTTCGAGGTCTTCGGGATCACGAACTGATCCGCGGCGAGCGTGAGCGCTTCGCGCGCGGCGTCGGCGCCCGGCTCGAGGCCCGCGTCCATCAGCAGTTTGGCTTGGCGCTTTTCCTCTGCGGCCAGCGCGACATCTGGCGCGGCCGGCGGCGTGGTCTCGACCGTGGCGATAATAGTCAGCGTATCTCCCACGTTCAAGGTTCCATCGAACCGGCCCGGGCAGTAGAGATCCTCAGTGGAGTCCAGCCCGCGCTCGGCCTCACGAGAATGCTCGAAGTTGTAGAACCACCCGCTGTGGTCGCTGAAGGCGTAGGGCGGATCGGAGTGCAGGAACAGGGGGTGCGCTTCGTCGAAGGCGACGAACTTCAGTCTCCCGTCGGCCTCCATGGTAGTCGTTCCATGGAAGCCCTCCCAGCGATGCTGCTCGGTGTGATAATCTTTGTAAGCCATCAGCGGCACAAGGCCAAGCTTGATGAACTCAGGAGCCTTAATAAGACAGTACTGGATATAGACGGTGTTATCGCCATGCGCCATCCAGATCCGCTTTTCGAGCACGACGGTATCTTCGTGAAAAACGTAGGTAAATGTGGGAACAGGGATGGGGGTGTAGTCCACGAGATGGCGATAACCCTGTGGATGAATCAGGCTAGGATATTTATTGGCGCTGAGCAGATAAAGCTCATCCTCGATCCGGACTTCTTCTTCGATTTTGGAGAAGAGTACGGCTCGGCCGAGCGGTGGTTCAAACGCGGGAACCAGCAGTCCATGATAGCGGCGGGTGTTCGCGCCGGCGAGCGACGCCGATCCGTATCCGCCTATTCCATTGGTCACCAGCCATTCGCGGCGGGACGACTCTTCCCAGTTCTGCAGCGACTCCCTGGTGATCCATGTCATAACCGTTTCTATTCTCCTAAACGCCCCGGGTCTTTGTGAATGCTTCAAGCCGGCGCACGGTGTCCACGGCGGAGCGGCGCCGCTCCACGGCCTGCTGCACCTTCAGGCAAAGCAGTTCGTAAACATCCACCCCGGGCATATTCTTCTCGACGTAATCGAACGCGCCGCGCTTCATACACTCAACAGCGTTAGCGACATTGCCATACGCCGTCAGCACGATCACCTCGGTAAATACATCGCGCCCGACGGCGCCCTCCAGGATACGAATACCGGACTCCTGGTCCTCCATGCTCATATCCGTGATGACGATGTCAAACGCCTTTTCCGCGTCGTTCAGCCGCTCGATTCCCTCGCCTTCGCTGGGAGCGACCTGAACCTTGTAACCTTCCCGCTCCAGCCGCCGCTGCACGGCCTCGCGCACTTCCACTTCGTCGTCCACAATCAAAATTCGGCACATGCTCGCATTATACCTGACGCCTCCGAGTTGTGAAGCGAGCAGGCGGGCAAAAGTCGATGGCGACCGCAACAAACGCGCCTTTTCCGTGTCCAATGGTATAAAGGAGATAACTTGAACCCACCACTGAAATCCACAACATCATCACAAGCCGGATGCATGCTGATCTTTGGGATCATCTGGACCCTCGGCAGCCTCGCGATGACCATCCCAATGCTTCTGACCTTCGCCCCACTCGCTTTGTTTGGCGGCGTGTTCGTCGCAATTGGCGGAGCGATGATTTGGAGCGGCCTGAAGCCTATTCTCGCCGCGCAAAAGATCGGGGCCGCAGCGGTTGTTTTAAGCTCCGAAGCGCCGCGCATCGGTGAACAGTTCCTGGTCGATTATACGCAGACGGCGAAATCCTCCGTTTCCGTCCTGGATCACACGATCACACTGATCTTCCGAGAGTCCGCAACCTACACGCGCGGCACCGACACCACCACGGTCACGGACGATATCACGGTGAACCAAATCTCGTACGGCCCCATGACGCTAAGGCCCGGCGAGGTCAATCAGCGCCGCTGGGAGATCCAGATCCCACCGAACGCCATGCACAGTTTCGAAGGCCGCAAGAACGCCCTGCGGTGGGTGCTTCAAACAAAGGTTCAGATGGCCGGATGGCCCGCTTACGAGGAAGAGTTTGTGTTTACGGTGGCGCCGGCTTCCATGAGTTGATTTCGGCGACGCAACCACCCCTTGGAGAAAAAGCCTATGAGCGTCCCGCTGAAGTCCACAAAGAACATTCAAGCCTCCCTGCACCTGAAAGTGGCGATTGTATGGCTTATTGCCTGCGTCGTGATGTTCATTTATGCGCTCTTCACGGATCCGCTGCTCCTGCTGTTCGCAGTCCCATTTTCCGCGATTGCCCTCGGTTTTCTTTGGATCAGTATTAAGCCTTTTCTCGTCTTGCGAAAAATCAGCCCAGCCGAGGTCATTCTCAGCGTGGATAAGCCGCGCGTCGGCGAACGATTTATCATATTCAGTCGTCAAACGGCGGTTTCCCCGATTTCCATTCTGGACCATACTCTCACGCTGGTTTTCCGGGAATGGGCGACCGAGACACGAGGCACTGATACGACCACCGAGACGGAGAGCACGGTCATCCATATGCATTCGTATGGTCCCATGCAGAAGAATACTGGAGAAGTAATAGAGCGGCAATGGGAAGTTCAGATCCCGTCCGACGCCATGCACAGTTTCGAAGGACGAAAGAACCGCCTGCATTGGGTGATCCAGACAAAAGTAACGCTGGCCGGATGGCCGGCGTATGAAGATGAGTTTGTATTTATGGTCGCGCCGGAGCGCGTGGAGGAATAACGATGGCGTTTGCAAAGATCGAAATGACATTTGATGAGGGGCAGCCCTTCTCCCCACCGCCGACGTTCCGAGCGGGGCAAGTCGTGCGAGGACTGGTCACAGTGACTCCGAACGCCGATGTCGAATGCCGGCATCTGTGGGTGACCCTGCAATGGCGCACGGAAGGACGCGGTGAGCGCGAAACGGGAGTGGCGCAAAAAGAGGATATCTTCCAAGGGCGGCTGACCAATGGGACGCCGGTTCAGATTCCATTTCAATTCACGCTGCCGCAGTCGCCCTGGAGCTATTCGGGCAAATATGTGAGTATCGTCTGGGAGGTCGCCGTGGACGTGGATGTCCCATGGAAAGTCAACCCGCGCGGCGCGCTTCCATTCATCCTGACAGGCGTGTCGGGGACGCCCGCAAGCGCCCCGGCTCCGAACGAAGCGCACACTATTCCCACAACGCCGATGCCTGTGAATACTCCTCCGCCATTCGCCGCGCCGCAAAAGGCGCGGGGCAGCGTGGATATCGTACTGCACGGGGTGACTGGCAGTGAAAACCAGGTCATGCAGGCGATGCGGCAGGAGCTGCCGCGCCTTAGTCTTCAGGAGATCCAGGACATAATCAATGCGGCTCCTTCGGTGCTGCTGGAGAATGCGGCTCCTGAGGACGCTCAGTCCATCGCCGCACGGCTGACAGCAGCGGGAGCAGCGATCCAAATCCTCCCCCACCCGCCGGAAGCGCCGTGACGGCCTGCTGAAGATCTACAGGCGTGAGCGGACGCGGCCCGTCCAATCGTGGGAAAGCCTCGTAGAGCAAATTCTCGGCGCCGCGCAGATCGCTGCGATAGCGATCGATCAGCCAGCGCAAAGCTTCGGGTGAGAGCGCGGCGCGCAACTCATCCGGCAGGGCGAAGTAATCCAGACGACGCTGCAAGGCGGCGGCGAAGTGTTCCGGGTTAGGTGAATCCAGCGAAACGGTGACAAGCGGCTTGAGGAAGAATCGGAAGTCGGCGTGGCTGCCAAGAATCAGCCGTATCCCCTGTCTTTTAGCGGCGGAAGCCAAACGCAGGCATTCGGTGGGAGACAGGCGCTGGGCTTCGTCGAGAGCAAAAATCTCCAGACCATCCAGCGAGGTCAGAAATTTGTGTTGACTGGGCGGAATGTACTCGTAGGCCACTGACGCTCCAGAGGCGCGCACGGCGTGAACGAAGCCTCTCAGAGCGGTGCTCTTACCACGCCCGCGCCGCCCAAGGATTTGTACGTGGGAATTGCCGGCGAGGGCCGTGCGCGTGGGCTCGGAAAGCAGGGCGATCTCGCCCCACTCTTCGTCGGACAGCACTCGAAACGGGTTGCACCGGTAGCCGAGCGCATGGAATGGAAACGGCGTTGGTGCGCGCCCCATCATTAATCCGTTTTGGCGGGCAGGAAGGCAAGGAAGTCGGCGCCCTCGCCGGCTTCGCCCACTTCAACGATGTTGCCTCGGTGCGCTTCCAAAATCCCCTTGACGATTGACAGGCCCAACCCCATACCGCGAGCCCTTGAGGTGTAAAACGGGCGGAAGATGTGCGGCTTGATGTCGTCCGGAACGCCAGGGCCGGTGTCGCGGAACTCCACCTGAACGTACTGGCGCGCGCGCGGCAGACGGGCGGCTTGCAGGGCGTCGGGATGGTCGGCCAGAGACGTGCGCACAATCAGACGGCCGCCGTCGGGCTGGAAGGAAACGGAGTTCTCGATCAGCTCGGAGAAGGCGCGCTTGAGGCGCGGGGCGTCCGCCATTACCGGCGGCAGGTTCTCGGCCAGACTCATCTCCAATTGGACTTGGCTGCGTTTGGGGAAACTTTCATCGACGCACTGCCGGATGATCTCATTCAGATCGCATTCCGTGAGCGCGATCTGCGTGGCGCGGACAAAGTCGCGGAACTCCTGCAGGATCTCTTCGAGACGGAAGATGCCGCGCCGAATGCCTTCGGCCAGCGCCCGAAAGTCCTCTCGCCGATCTTCTGACTCCGAAAGCCGATACTCCAATTCGTTGAGATCGCCCTTGATGGCGAAGGTTCGGTTGCCGATCATGTGCGCGGCCTTCGCGGACATCTCGCCCCAGGCGGCCATGCGCTCGGTGTTGACCAGACGGTCTAAAATCCGGCCGTTCTCAATCGCCGCGCCAAGCTGCGACGCGATCGTCATCAGCACGGTCTCGTCGTCGTCAGTGAACTCGCGGCGAAACCAGGGCGCCACGCTTTTGCGTCGCAGCACACGCAGGACGCCCAGCACGCCGTGACGACCGTAAATGGGAACAGCCAAAAAGGCCCCGATGTCCTGAGAGGGAAACTCCTGGAAACGCCCCTGCCAGCGCGGATCTTCCTGAGGCTTCGCGGTGCGGATGGCTTCGCCATGCTTACCGACCCACCCCGTGAGCCCTTCGCCCAGCGGATAGGACGCTTCGCCAATGCGATCGGCGAGACCGCCGCGGGATGCTTGCAGCACGAGATGGTTTCTGTCTTTGTCCAGCACGAACAGCGAACAGTCTTCAAAGCGCAGCACTTCGGCGGCGACATCGACCACGCGCTGGGTGAGCTGCGTCGCGTCCGCGATCGCGCTTAAGTCCTTGCCGATCTCCACCAGCGCTGTTTCACGCACACGATAGCCATCGATCATCAGACGCATCGCGGCGAGATTGCTCACCGCCTGAACGATCAGAAGATGCTGGGGCGTGAAGTGGTTCTGCTGAAAGCTCTGGAGGTTGATAACGCCGCGCGTGTGGCCGTTGCCGTCGAGGATCGGCGCGGCGATTTCGCTGCACACATCGTCAAAGAAGGCGAAGTAATACGGGTCTTCGTCGACATTCCCCGTAATATAAGGCTTTCCGGAGGCGGCGACATGAGAGGTGATGCCGTTGCGCGGGCTGCCGTCGGCGGCGGGCTTGGCGGCGTCCACAATCTTGAGACGGCGCGCCCGGATTTCATCCGTCCAGCCTTCGCCGGAGGTTGCAATCAGCGCAAGCTCTCCCGTATCCGTGTTGGCTACGGCGATAAAACCACGATCGGCGCCGGTGGCCGTCAGCGTCGCTTCGCTCAATTCCTCAAGCAGCGCCTGAGCATTGTCGATCTCCACCGCGCGGCGGCAGAGATGATTCATCAATTCAGCAATGTCGCACATGTGCCGGTATTGTACCCAATCCCCAAATAAAAAAGGCCACAGCGAATCGCTGTGGCCTTCGTAAAACCCAACTCTGTTAGAAGGGGCTTTGCTGATCCGGATCCTGTCCCTGGTCGGGCGCCAGCTGCGGCGCGGTTTGGCGCCGCATCTGCTGCATGTCGAAGTCCTGCGGCCGCTCCTTCAGAGTGACGGTGACGTTCTGCGACTGACCGTCCCGGGAGATGAGCAGCGCGAGCGTGTCGCCGACCTTCAAGCTTTGAATGATGGTGTTCAGCTCGGCGGTGTCCCCAATCTTACGGCGATTGGCCTGAAGGATCACATCGTACACCTGCAAGCCGGCGGACGCGGCGGGAGAGCCGCGGCGGACGCTCTGCACGACGACGCCGTCGTCACCATCCACCGTGATCCCCATTTGCTTGCGCGCCTGGGCCGGAAGCTCCTTCAGCGGCGCATAAGCGACGCCGAGGTACGGCCGAACGATCTTGCCTTCCTTGATCAGCTGATACGCGATCTTCTTCGCGGCGTTGATCGGGATGGCGAAGCCGATACCGACATTGGTTCCGGTGGGCGAATAGATCGCCTCATTGATGCCGACGACCTGGCCGTTGATATTCGCCAGAGCGCCGCCGGAGTTGCCGGGATTGATCGCGGCGTCGGTCTGGATCACGGAATTCAGCGAATGGCCTTCGGCGCTCAGCCCCGTACGATTGATCGCGGAAACGATGCCCAGGGTAACCGTGGTCCCGATATTCAGGGGGTTGCCGATGGCGATCGCCCAGTCGCCGGTGCGGAGTGCGTCGGAGTCGCCGAGTTCAGCGGTCGGAAGCTTCACGCCCTTAGGATCGATCTTCACAACGGCGATATCGGTCATGGAGTCGCTACCGATCACCTTGGCGTCATATCCCTTGTCGCCTACATTCACAGTCACGCGCTCGGTATCCTGAACGACATGGTTATTGGTAAGGATGTAGCCGTCCGGGCTGATGATGACGCCAGAACCGGCGCCCTTGGACTGCTGCACCTGCGGCTGGCCGCCGCCGCCACCGAAGAATTGGCGGAACATCGGGTCGTTACCGAACGGATTGTCCGCCTGCTGGACGACTTTTCCGAGCGTGTGGACGGTAACCACCGCCGGCTCCAGCTTCGCGGCCGCATCGGCCACAACGCTGTCGCCGGTGAAGTGCCGGACTGGCGAAGGAGAAGTATTGAGCGCCGTGAGTACGGCTTCTTTGTTTTGATTATCGTTCGAAAAGAAAGGGACGTTGTTGACTCCGGAGACGGCTTTGAGGCCCAATCCACAGGCGATGACGCCGATTCCAAAGACGGACAGATAAGATAAAGTTTTCTTCATCGTTTCCTCTGATCGTATCTTGAGTGTCGGTTAGCCGCCTGATGTCAGAAGACTAACCGCGTATTTGTTTTAATACATTCGCCGTTTCGATGGCGGCGAGGGCGACATCCGCCCCCTTGTTGCCGGCTTTCGTACCGGCGCGCTCCACGGCCTGCTCTATCGTGTCGGTCGTCAGCACTCCGAATAGGATCGGAACGCCGGTCGCCAGACCGATCGACGCCAGGCTGGACGCCAGCGGCCCCGCGACATAGTCGAAGTGGGCCGTTGCGCCGCGTATCACGGCGCCCAAACAGATCACCGCATCGTACTTACCCGTTTTTGCAACTTCTTGTGCGACCACCGGAATTTCGAAAGCGCCCGGAACCCGGGCCAGCTCGACATTCTCCTCCGCCACGCCGTGACGGTAAAGAGTATCGAGCGCGCCTTCCAAAAGACGGTCGCCGATGAAGTTATTAAACCGGCTCAGTACGATAGCAATGCGCAGATCGGTCCCGATCAAATCGCCGCTGTATGTTTTCATAATACGCAAACTTTCTGGAAAAGGTTCACAGCCGGCAAGAAAATTTGCGGCGATATCCAAACTTGAGTTCGATTGAGGAATTAAGGCTCGATGGCGGTGACAAGGTCGGCGGCGTCGTCGAGCAGGTGCCCCATCTTCGTCCGCTTCGTATCCATGTACTTACGGCTGGCCTCATTCGGCTCCGCGATCAGCGGAATACGATCCACGATCTCCAGGTCATAACCTTCCAATCCGGCAAGCTTGGTCGGATTATTGGTCATGAGCAGGATACGCTTGATTCCCAGATCGACCAGGACCTGAGCGCCAATGCCGTAGTCGCGCAAATCGGGCTTGAAGCCAAGACGAACGTTTGCCTCCACGGTGTCCGCTCCTTCGTCCTGAAGGGCGTAGGCCCGGATCTTGTTCACAATGCCGATGCCCCGCCCCTCCTGCTCGATATAGAGCAGAACGCCGCGCCCCGCCTCGGAGATCTTCTGCAAGGCGAGATGCAGCTGGTCGCCGCAGTCGCACTTCAAAGACCCGAGCAGATCGCCGGTGAGGCAGGAGGAATGGATACGAACGAGGATATCCTTGCCGTCCGAAATATCGCCCATCGTCAGGACGACATACGGAGTCGGTTCGACCTCCGTCTCGTAGCCATGGATCTCAAACTCGCCGTATTTGGTCGGCAGGTGCGCCTGAGCGACCTTGGCCACCAATTTCTCGGTGCGGCGGCGGTATTTGATCAAATCGGCGATGGTGATGAATTTGAGATCGTATTGCTTGGCGAGCTCGCGCAATTCGGGAAGGCGCGCCATGTCGCCACCGTCGCCCATGATCTCGCAGATTACGCCGACAGGCTGAAGGCCCGCAAGGTGCATCAGATCGACGGCGGCCTCGGTATGGCCGGCGCGCTTGAGCACGCCGCCCTTACGGGCCATCAACGGGTTGACATGTCCAGGGCGATTGAAATCGGCGGGGCGCGCCGAGGGATCGGCGAGCCTGCGGATCGTGAGCGCGCGATCGGCGGCGCTGCTGCCGGTGGAGGTTCCTTCGCGGGCGTCCACCGTGACGGTAAACGCCGTGCTCATACTTTCGCTGTTTTCGCGGACCATCAGATCCAGCTGGAGTTCACGCAGACGCGCGGCCTGCATGGGGACGGTAATGATGCCGCTGGCGCGGCGAGTCATGAGCGTGATCGCCTCGGGCGTGATATGCTCCGCCGCCATCACGAAATCGCCCTCGTTCTCCCGGTCCTCGTCGTCCACCAGGATAATCATCTTGCCGGCGCGAAGATCCGTCAGCGCATCTTCCACCGTATCGAACGTGGTATCGTGTTCCATAACTCTGCTATTCTTTTTATTCCTGGTAAGTTGCGGTCGTGCTCATCAGCGAGCGATCATCCCAAGGTTTCTCCACATTACGCGGAGGCGCTTCCGGACGGCCGTGCTCGCCGCTGACCAGGCGCTCCACATACTTGCCGATGATATCCGTTTCCAGGTTGACCACGTCGCCGGCGCGGCGCGCGCCGAAGTTCGTATGCTCCATAGTGAAGGGAATGATCGCGACGGAGAACATCTTATCGTCTACGTCTGCAACAGTCAGGGAGATCCCGTCCACCGCAATGCTGCCTTTGCGCACGATATAGCGCATCAAACTCGGCAGCGGCTTAATGTAGACATAATACGAGTTATCGACTTCCCGGATGCTGGCGATCGTTCCGGTGCCATCGACATGTCCCTGCACGATGTGGCCGTCGAACCGGCCGTTCGCGGCGAGGCTTCGCTCCATGTTGACCTGATCGTCGATCGCAAGATCTCCGAATGCGGTTCTCTGCATCGTCTCGTAAACGACATCAAATTCCAAAGTGGCGTCCGTATGCGCTACGACGGTAAGACACGCGCCGTTCACGGTGATGCTGTCGCCGAGACGGACGTCCTGTAAGACGTCATGGGCTTCGATCGTAAACCGAGCCGAGTTCGCCCCGCGCTCGATCGCCGCCACCTTTCCGACTTCCTCAATAATTCCTGTGAACATGCGCACTCCTTCAGTTCCCAAGCCGATCACTATTACTTCTTATTCTACCAAATCCGAGCGTCAATCACCATGTCTGGACCACATCGCCGAAAATTCCATTCCGATAATTTTTGCGCGCCGGCCATACTCGCCGCTCCCAATCCCCCGATAGGACCAGGCGCCGCATCCCCTCCGATGACCTTCGGGGCAATAAACGCGGTCCAGCGGTCGACAATTCCAGCAGTCAAAGCCGAAGCGGCCAATTGTCCGCCTGTCTCTATTAAAACACCAATTATGTCCCCGCGAGTTCCCAGAGAAGCCGCGAGACCTGGCAGAGAGACGCGGCCACTCTCATCGGACGGACATAATAATATATGACAGTTTGACCGTTCAAATAGTTCCCGGCGCTCAAGACTGCATTGTTCAGTCGTTGCAATGATCGTCCGGCCATCTTCGACGGACTGCCGAACGACTTTCGAATCCAGCGGGATGCGCCCCGTGCTGTCAACAACGATCCGCCACGGATTGCGCCCCGAACGCGCGCCGAGGCGTGTCGTCAGCGACGGATCGTCCGCAATCACGGTTCCTGCCCCGGTCAGAATGGCGTCGCATCGGTCGCGCAACTGCCGATGCGCGGCGCGGCGCGCCGTGGGTGAGGTGATCCACTGGGAATCGCCATTCCGGGTCGCGATCTTCCCGTCCAAGCTCGCCGCCGTCTTGAGCACAAACCATGGCAATCCCGTCGTCCGGTGCTTGAGGTAGGCTGCATTCAAAGCCCGCGACTGCTCCTCCAGCAATCCAACGGTGACGGATACCCCGGCGTCTCGCAGGATTTGAACGCCGCGCCCGGCGACACGCGCATCGGGGTCCAGCATGGCGATCACAACCGAGGAAACACCCGCCTCAATCAACGCCAGCGCGCACGGCGATGTGCGGCCATAATGTGAGCAGGGCTCCAGCGTGACATAGGCGGTTGCGCCGGCGGCAGCTCCCGGCGCGGCGGAACGGAGCGCCCACACTTCCGCATGCGGCTCACCCACGCGCGGATGAAAGCCTTCGCCGACAATGGCGCCGTCAGGAGAAAGGAGGACACACCCGACCATCGGGTTGGGACTGGCGTGGCGGCCGCGCGACGCGAGCTTCAGGGCTCGCCCCATGACACGTTCGTGAGGATCGGAAACAGAACGAAAAGAAAGCGGAGACTGAGGAGACGTCACGTCAATCCTCCGGTGGAAGCGAACCAGATGCTTCCTCTTTGAGCCGCCGGCGCTCTTCGGCGATTTCGAGAACATCGCCCTGCACTTGCTTGATGTTCGCGCGGGCGTCCATCAGCGCGATAGGAATCAGTGGAATCGCCGTCAGGGCCGTCAGCGTCCAGTACGCTAAATAGCGCAGGGCTGCGGCGCGCTCCGTGCGGGTCGCCACTTTCCCCTGCTTGTGCGGAATCGCCAAGTAAGTTCCGCCCAGCCAAAGCCCCATCGCCGCAAGTAAAAGAAATAATCCGATCGAACGCAAACGACGCTGACGCGGCGTGATCATCTCGCGCCCTTCGCTCGTACGCCAGAAACGGATCTCGTAGACCCCATAGCTCGCCGCTGCGACAAGGCCAATGCATAGCAGAATACGCGTCGTCACGCGCGGGCCGCCGCCGCGCTCAGCCGCAGCTCATCCATCGCCGCCCCCACCCCTTCGGGATGATGGAAAACGGCGCTCCCCGCGATCATAACATCGGCCCCGGCCCGCGCCACCAGCGGCGCGGTATCCGCATTCACGCCGCCGTCCACTCCGATTTCAAATCGCATCCCTAGCGAGGCGCGGCGCTCCGCGAGCGACCGAATCTTCTGGAGCATTTCTGGAATAAAGGCCTGGCCGCCAAAGCCGGGGTTTACCGTCATAACCAGAACGCGGTCGATGTCGCCCAGCACCCATTCGATGGAGCTGATGGGTGTGGCCGGGTTGAGCGCCACGCCGGGGCGAGCGCCAAGGTCTTTGATCTGATGGATCAGCCGGTGCAGATGCGCGGTCGTTTCGGGATGCACCGTGATCATATTGCTTCCGGCCTTGGCGAAGTCAGCGACGAAACGCTCCGGGCTGTCAATCATCAAATGGACGTCGAACGGGGTCGATGTTACCGGGCGAATGGCCGAAACCAGCTGAGGCCCGAAGGTGATCACCGGGACGAAATGCCCGTCCATCACATCGATATGGATATAATCGGCCTTCGCTTCGGAAAGCTCACGGACATCGTCGGCAAAGGCTCCGAAATCCGCAGAAAGAATGGACGGCGCGATTTTGATACTCATAATGTTTGCTGCTTGACGAGCTTACCGTCGATAAAAACCCGAAAAATGATCTTGTTGCCAAAGGCGGTGACCGGCGCGCTGATCCGGTCGCCGGCGCTATGCGTTTCGTCATACACCAACGTTGTCCCCGTAGCATCCTGTACTTCAAACTGGACATGACGAGAGCCGCGCGGACGGCGGGGCATCCGGAACGCGAGCGTAAACTGCCGCATACGCGCTGGAGATGGATCGGCGCCTGCCGTCGTGTCCGAGGGATTGGCGTCGGGCGGCGTAATGTCCGTGGCGCCGTTGCTATCTGCGGGCGCCACATCGACATTGCCCATCACCGGTGGCGTCTCCACCTTCGGCGGAGTGATCGCCAGCGCTGTCTCACTCTGGCCGGACTCGCCCACGGAGTTGATCGCATTGACGAGATACGAATAGGAGGTGTCTGGACTGAGCCCCGTATCGGAGTACTTCGTATCCGTCAGCCCCTGGGCAATCACCTTGAGAGTTCCGTCATCCACGCGAGAGACGGTGTAGGACGTTGCCCGCGCGGCTTTGTTCCATGTGACGTCCACCGTGGTGGGTCCGGTGGGATTTGCCTGCAGATTGCCGATGAGATCTGGCGGCTGCTTGCCTTTGGAAACGATGTAGTTGACGGCGGTGTAACGCGGGGCGTTTCCGCCCGCTTCCGGCGTCTGGCTGATGACGACGCCCGCCGCCACCGTTTCGCTGAACTGCTCCGCCACCGTTCCGGCGGGAAGGCTGGCTTCACGCAGAGCGCGGACAGCGCGCTCCTGAGTCAGACCGACCAGGTCGGGCACTGTCAGCAGCCGCGGTCCCTTGCTGCGGTAAAACGTGACCGTCTTGTTTTCCTTGATCATCGTGCCGGCAACCGGGCTCTGCGAATAAATTTGGTTCTCCGGCCACTTCGTGCTGAAGTCGGCGCCGCCCTCCACGAGCGTGAATTTCTGCTGCGTCGCCAGAACCTTAGCGTCGTCCACGGTCTTGCCGATCAGGCTGGGAACGCTGACATCGCTGGGCACATTCAAGAAATTCTTGGCGGACCAAACCAGGCCAAGAACGCCCAGGATGACGACGGCAAAAAGTACCCAGAGGGCCACACTCAGCGCGCTCGCCGGTTCGCGTTCCACCTTACGCATGCGTTCTTCATCCAATTCTTCTGCGGCTTCCTCAAGCAATCCGCTCGCCGCCGGGACGACAGCAGCCTGCCGCGGCGAAAAGGAGAAACCGGCCGCCGCGGGCTTTTTGTCATCCAAAGGCGACCATGTGAGCGGCTTTCCGGCCTTGATCGCGTCGCGGATGAGCACCAAATCCGCCAGCATCTTGGAGGCGGCGCCATAGCGCGCTCCAGTGGAAGGCTGAAGCGCTTTCAGTGTGACGCCGTCCAGAGCAAGCGGAATGGCGGAGTTCAAGCTTCGAGGAGAAATGGGCGGCGCGCCGGCCGGCTGCGGAGATTTCCCCGTCAGCATTTCGAATAGCATCGCCCCGAGCGAGTAAATATCGGAGGAAGGGGACGGGACGCTGGGAGCGCCGCGCTCCTGGTAAGGGGTATCTCCGTCGGGAGCGACGAGGCTCAAAAGTCCTGACGTCTGAAATCCACCAACTTTGATCTCCCCTTCGGGGCTGAGAATGACATTGTCGGGCGTCAGATGTCCATGGGCCACGCCGGCGGCGTGCGCCGCGACGAGCGCTTCACAGATGGCGATCGCAATGTCTGTGGCGACGCCTTGGGAGAACGGCGCTACGCGCCGGATACGCTCCCGTAGCGTGATGCCGCGCAGATAATCTCCAACCAGCACAATATCGCCGCTGGGATCGTCATTTTCCACCGAGGTGATGCGGGAGATACTGGGGGAGCTCAAACTCGTGAGCTTCGCAGCGGCCTCCCGCAGGCGAGGCGCGAGATCGGGAACGGCGGACGCTGCCGAGGCGGGGACAACGGTCAGAGCCACGACGCGGCCTTCACGAATGTCGCGCGCTTTGTACGTCGCGATCGCGCCTCCGTCGGACGGAACGATCGTTTCAATGATTTCGTAGCGCGTGTTGATTACTTCAGCGGCCAAGAGGACAGCTCTCCTTCAGTCCGACATGTCGGAATCGGCGCTGCGTTTTTTGTCGTCCGAAGCCGCCAGGAACTTCGCCGCCAGCACGGCCACCGCCGCCAGCAGCATCACCGCATAAACGACCACGGTGTGTCCCGTCCAGAGGCCGATGGAATTTGGAAGAAAGTATCCGCCAAAATACACAACGGCGACCGTCAGAACCCAGAAAGACAAAGCAATGTCGGCGATCGGCGGAAGCGAAGTTTTCACAGGGTCGGCCTCACAGAGCCTGCTGGCGTTCAAGCGCGCGTCGGATAACATCCGGCGGGACATTGTGACCGGGCGTTACCCTGCCTAATTTTTCCATCAATACAAAGCGCGCCGTGCCGTCCACAGCCTTTTTGTCCCATGACAGCAGCCGCATCACGCCGCCGACAGCGATCTCTTCGCCGATATGGACATGGAAACCGGCGCTCGTAAAGATACGGATGATCGCATCGGTGTCCGACGACGACGAAAGCCCCAGTTCCTCACCGATCAGCGCTGCGGACACCATGCCGATGGCGATGGCTTCGCCATGACGGTAAACACGGTAGTGCGTAATCGACTCCAGCGCGTGCCCTACGGTGTGTCCATAGTTCAAGATGGCGCGCAAGCCTTCGTCACGCTCGTCCTGCTCGACAACCCGGGCCTTAATTTCACAAGACCGAGAGATCGCATATTCGAGCTGATTCGATGAAAGACGAAGCAGCGATCCCACCTCACGCTCCAGCATATCAAAGAACGGCTTGTCGTAAATTATACCATACTTGATGATCTCAGCCAGTCCGGAGCGCCGCTCGCGGATCGGAAGTGAGCGCAGAGTGTCCGGATCGATGAGGACGAGTTTCGGCTGATAGAAAGCCCCGATGAGATTTTTCGCGTTGTCGAAGTTAACGCCAGTCTTGCCGCCGACGCTGCTGTCGACTTGCGCCAAAAGCGTTGTTGGGATCTGCACCAGGTCAAGTCCCCGGTTGTACGACGCCGCCGCGAAGCCGGCGACATCACCGATCACTCCGCCGCCGAGCGCCACGACAATCGCGCGGCGATCCAGCTGTTCAGCGTGGAAGACCTTATACAAACGACGAACCGTCTGAAGGGTTTTATAGGTCTCGCCGGCGGCGAGAACGACCGGCACGACACGAAATCCGGCGGCGGTCAGGCTGTCCATGACGGCCTTCCCATGATACAGCTCGACTTTGGGGTTCGTGATAACGACTGCGGCGCGTCCCGCCGGGTCTCCGCCCGCGACACGCTGCGCGATCTCCTGTCCCGCCCGGGCCAGCAACCCACGCTCCACCAGGATATCGTACGAGCGCGCCCCCAGATCCAGGTGCACGTTGTAGCTTTTCAGGGCGTCCACCGTGATGTCGGCGCTGACATCCGACTTGTTCTTCAGTTTCCTCATAGGTCCTCATTCTGCCTTAGCAATGAAATAATATGGGCGGCTGCGTCTTTGGGACTCGCAAAAGGAGAGGTGTCGACACGGATGTCGGCAAGCGAGGCGTAACGCGGCTCGCGCTCCGCCATCAATTGCCGGATCCGCTGCTGTGGATTATCCTGATACCCGGCGAGAAGCGGCCGCTGCTTGAGGTTTCTTCCCACACGCTGCAAAACAGTGCCGATCGGCGCTGACAGCCAGACGATCTGCCCCATCTCACGCAGCAAATCCACGTTCTCCTCACGCATCGGCGTCCCTCCGCCGGTTGAAATGATCAATCGCGGCTGGGGAGCGCCGGAAGGGCCGCGCCGCGCTAATCGACGCAGCACATCCTGCTCGGCGGATCGGAACGCCGCTTCCCCATGCTCGGCGAAGATGCGCGGGATGTCCATCTGAAATCGGCGTTCGATCTCGCAATCCGTGTCCAGATGGCGCACGCACAGGCCGCGAGCGATCGCTCGGCCGATGGCGCTCTTGCCCGTGCCCATAAACCCTATCAGCACCAAGTTTCTCTGGGGAGGAGATGGTTGCAACGACTTATCCGACCGGCTGCGCGGTGCGATCCGCAACAGTCCGCATATAGCTTTCGTAGCTCGCCCGCATCTGTCCGATGCTGTCGCCGCCGAACTTCTGGCGCATCAGCTGGGCCAGCACAATGGCGACCATCGCCTCGCCGACCACGGAGGCCGCCGGCACGGCGCAGACATCGGAACGCTCGGCGAAGGCGGGCACGCCTTCCTTGGTTTGGAGGTTGACCGAAGGCAATTGCTTCATCAGTGTGGGAATCGGCTTCATCGCGGCCCGAATCACGAGCGGCTCGCCGTTTGAAACGCCGCCCTCGGTTCCGCCCGCGTTATTGGAGCTGCGCCGGAAGTGTGCATCCACGCCGCCTTCGTAGAAGAAGGGGTCGTGGACCTGCGAGCCGGGAACATCGGCGACGCCGAAGCCCAAACCGACCTCGACGCCTTTGATGGCCTGAATGCTCATCAGCGCCTGCGCAAGCTTACCGTCGATCCGCTCATCCCAATGAACATAAGAGCCCAGGCCGACCGGCAGCCCAAGCACAACGACTTCAAAGGTGCCGCCCAGGGTATCTCCCCGGTACTTGGCCTCATCAATGGCCGTAATGATCTTCTGCTCGGCGTCTTTATCCACAACACGCACAGGGCTGTCTTCCGACAGCTCGGCGACTTGTCGTAGATCGATATTGTCGCCGTTCACCTTAATACCGCCGATATTGACGACGTGTGAGGCGACTACGATCCCAAACTCCGCCAGCAGCAGACGGGCGACGGCGCCGACCGCCACAACCGTCGCCGTGTTGCGCGCCGAAGAGCGCTCCAAAACGTTACGCAGGTCATCGTGATCGTACTTCATC
>NZ_JBDSQY010000108.1:0-15991 GCF_039929585.1 Capsulimonas sp. | reverse complement strand
GCCGGCCGCCTGCACGATGGGACGGGGAAGATTAGGACTTCGCCGCCGCCGGGACGGGAATGTTCACGCCTAGCTTTACCAGCGCTTCTTCCAATTTATGGTCGTCTTCCCCGCCGTATCCCACGGTGCTCGCCGCGATCTTGCCGTCCTTGTCGATCACGAATTGCGTTGGAATGCCGCTGACGTGATAGAGCGCGATCGAGCTGTTCTTGACATCGCGTCCGGCGGGATCGTAGGCGGTGGGGAAATCGTAGGTGGCCTTGTTTGTCGTCACCCATTTGTCGTACGCTTCTTTGGTGTCGGCGACGCAGACGGCGAGTACGACCACATCTTTGTCCTTGACCTGCTTGTAGACCTTGTTCAGATGCGGCATGGCCGCCTGGCACGGTCCGCACCAGGTCGCCCAGAAGTCGATTACGACGGGCTTGCCTTTGTAGTCCGAAAGGTGGACGGTTTTGCCGTCGGGCGTGGTCGCCAGGAAGTCCGGAGCGGCGACGCCGTTCTCCAGAAGAACCGGCGCGGGGTCGGCGGCGCGGGCGGCCGGCGCGAGCGCCAGAGGAAGAAGGGCGAGCGCGACGGCTCCGAGAGGCATGCGTAACTTCATGGACAGGTCTCCTTTGTTGTTTGGACGGTCTACGGCCGCTCATCTTGGGCGGGCCGGGGCTAGGATTTCACATCAGCTGGGACGGCGATTTTCACGCCCAGCTTCGCCAGTGCGGCTTCCAGGCGATGGTCGTTCTCGCCGGTGTAGCCGACGTTACTCGCCGCGATCTTTCCGTTCTTATCGATGACGAACTGTGTTGGGATGTCGGAGACTTTGTAAAGACTGCCCGCGATATTCGCGCCGCCTCGTCCGGCGGAATCGAAGAGCGTGGAGAACGAATAGGCGGCTTTGTTTTCGCGCAGCCACTTTATGTAGGCGTCTTTGTCGTCCCACTCACAAACGGCAAGCACGACCACGCCTTTGTCCTTCACCTGCTTGTTGACGCTGTCCGTGTGCGGCATGCTCGCCTGGCATAGGGGGCGCCAGGTCGTCCAGAACTCCAGGATGACTGTTTTCCCTTTGAAGTCTGAGAGTTTGACCTGGCTGCCGTCGGAGGCAGTGACGGTAAAGTTCGGCGCGGCGACGCCGTTCGCCAGGATCGGGGCTGGCGGCGCGTACGGCTTGGGCGGGTGCGCTCCCTCCGGCAGCGTGACGATGAAATCTTTGGAGGTCAGCTTTGCGTTCAGCTCCACGATGCGCAGGTATTTTTCGGATGAGTAGCCGAAGCTGTAATTTTCCAGGAGCCGATGGACCAGCTTGTCCGGGCCGATGAAGATGCTTTGCGTATGCGTCATCACGCGGGGCGGCGCGGGCTTTGGCTGAGGGATGGTGAACTGGGAGACCCAATCAACGACATCATATGGCTGTCCGTCCCACTTTTGCTCGCCGGCGTAAGTCAAAGACACGAGGGTGTGCTTTTGCTGCTGATCGTCGATCTGCTTGAGCGGTGATTGTGTTCCCTCGAAGAAGCCGAAGAATGGGTCGAAGCTAGTGATGAGTCCGGCGCCGGTCGGTGAAACATGCGACTTATAGTATTCACCGCTGCGGGAAATACTCCATAAATTACTGCCGTCGGAGCCAATCGTCGCGATATTTTCGCTGCGCGCAAACTCGCCGCTCGCCGCGTCTTTTTTCATCGACCAGAGTTCTAAATGCTGATAGTTCGGCTTGAGGGCGCGCAGGGAACCCTCCATGACGCTGGAATGCGCCGGATCAGACCCCGAAATCTCGGTGAAATCCGCCGTGAGGCTGCGCGTCTTTTTTCGAGCCTTCTCGACTTCGGTCAGCAGCGTGAGGGCTTCGGGGTCGATCTTTGCAGGCGTATCGGGCAAAGGCGCCGCCGCAGGCGGCGTGGTGACAGGGGCCGTGGGCGTGACGGCGGCGGGATCGGCGTGGGAGCTTGAGAGGAGCATGAACGGCAGCAGGGCGAGCGCACCCGCTCCGATGAGAATCCGGGACGTCATGAAAGGAGCTCCTCGCTCAAAGAGAGGGCGCTTTCTTGGCGTCCTCTCTTTGATCGTCGTGCTTTTCGCTGCGGGGAGTTAAGACTTCGGCGCTTCGGGAACGGGAATGTCCACGCCGGTCTTCGCGAGCGCTGCTTCCAGGCGATGGTCGGTTTCGCCCATGTAGCCGACATTGCTCGCGGCGATCATGCCGTCTTTGTCAACGACGAACTGGGTCGGGATGCCGCTGACTTTGTACAGCTCGCCGGCGATGTTCTTGCCGCCCTTGCCCGCCGGGTCGAAGACGGTGGGGAAGTCGTAGGTGGTCTTGTTGTCGGTCACCCACTTGGCGTAGGAATCTTTGTCGTCCCACACGCAGACGGCGAGCACAACCACGTCTTTATCTTTGACTTGCTTGTAGACATTGTTCAGATGTGGCATGCTGGCCTGGCAGGGTCCGCACCAGGTGGCCCAGAAGTCGATGATGACGCGCTTGCCTTTGTAGTCCGAAAGGTGCACTTCTTTCCCGTCCGACGTGGTCGCAAGGAAGTCCGGAGCGGCGACGCCGTTCGCCAGGACCGGGGTCGGCGGCGGGGGAGGCTTGGGCAGGTGCGCGCCGACGGGCAGAGTGTAATCGAAGTTCTTGGCGGTCATCTTCGGGTTGATCTGGACGTTTCGGATGGCCCGCTCGCCCGTCGCCCCGAAATTGTAGTCATAAGCCTGGCGGTGCACCAGCTTGTCGGAGCCGATGTATAGATGCTGAGTGTACAGAACGACTCCATTCGGCGCCTTCTTGGTCATCGCGGGAGGGAAATTAAATCCTGGTTTGGCGACCCAATCGACGACGTCGTATTTTTTGCCTTCCCACGTTTGCTGGCCGCCGTAGGTCAGGGAGACGAGCAGATGCTTTTGCTTCTGATCATCGATCTGCTTGAGCGCGGAGCGACTTGGGTCAAAGAAGTTAGCGGACGGATCGTAGCCGTTCGATAGGCCCTTGCCCATAGGGTCGACATCACTCTGGTGATATTCGCCGTCCTTCATCACGATCCATTCGCTTTTCCCATTGGACGCGATGGTGATCGGGGCGCCGTCGCGCGCCATCTGTCCCGAAGTCTCATCCTTTTTCAGCAGCCACGCGTCGGTGTGCATGTAGTTCGGCTTGAGATATTGGATCGCGCCTTCCTGAACGACGGCGGGCTTTTCGGGATCAAAGCTGGAGGTGACGGTGAAGTCCGCCGTAAGGCCCTTGGCGCTGGCTGTGGCCTTTTCCACATCACCGAGCAGCGCCATGGCTTTGGCGTCCACCTTGGCCGGCGTCATGTCCACGATAGGAGCGGCATTGGTGGCCGGAGCCGCCGGGGTGGCGGGATCGGCGCTTGCGCCGGACGCAAGCGCGATCGGCAGCAGTAACAGGCTTCCGAGACTGGTAAGTCGCTGGATGTTCAAGGTGCGTGTTCCTTCTTGTGGTCAGTAAATACGGCAGTGATGTCGATGGAAAATTGCTCGCGGCGCCTTTGCCGTCCACGCTGAGAAAGGAGAGGCGCCATTCGTGAGCATTCACGAATGGGCCATCCCGCAATTATACTGTTCAGGGGATCAAAATATTATCAAGACAATAAGCTTTTACCGTTTGCGTGATGATTTTCAAGCGTCGAAATCCAGAAAAGCCGCGTGTCATTCAGGGTAATGACACGCGGCTTTTGTTTTTAGCGCAGCTTCTTCGACGCCGTGAACGCTCAGGGCTTCACGTCGGCGGGTGCGGGAAGATCGATACCTAGCTACGCGAGTTCTATTTTCAGGCGATGGTCGTTTTCTTCGAGGTCTCGTCCCGCTGCGCGTCGGAAAACTTCACTTCTCATTGGGAGGAAAATAGGAATTGTCCATCACTTCTCCCGGTCGTAGGATGTGGAGGTTCATCTTTGCCTCCGCGATCTCTTCCGCAAGGGACTTTCTCGGAGGGAGGACGACGGTCTTTGTCGTGTCCCATGTGGGCTTAATGTGGCGTTTGAGCTTCATGTGGCGCGTTGGCAAACGGAGCAGATGAGGGCTTCCAGTACATCTGGCTGGCTGAACGTTTGCGGCGATGTAGCCACGTACGAAACCAAATGCACTGATTGGCAATAGTACCAATAGTAATGGCAATACAATCTGATTACTCTTCATCGTAAATGTTCCCCCGCCGTTTCTGTGACACTGGTGTCTTACACTGAACAATATCGCTAGCTTGGTTGTGAAAAGTTGGGACAGGGCTGAGGAAGCTGCAAAAAAACTGAGATGCGATATTTATGGATCCGGGAGGCAGAAGTGATGGGGAATAGTCGAGAGGGTTCGCGTGACGTCAGAGCATTGTCTGAACGTCACGCGGCTTATGCTTGTTACGCGGCTTTAATGCGCCGGCTTTTTCGGCGGTGCGGGCGGGGGCGCGTTTTCGAGCTCGGTGACGGCGCGCAGGAGCAGCTCGCGGGCGCGGGCTTTGGCGTCGGACGGTTTCCAGGCGTCGCTGGGGGTTTGGTCTAGGGCGTCCAGAACTGTTTGGCGCACGGCGTCGAAGTTGCTGCGGCGGCCTTTGCCGAACTGCCGGTAGAAGGCGGTGAAGTCTTCGTTCGGGCGCACGAGTTCGGGCTCCCAGCGGCGATAGAGCGCTAGGGCGATGACCGTGCGGCGCAGGGCCTCGCCGGCGGTACGGGCTTTGGACTGCGTGAAGATCGCATGCGTGCGCTCGGGGGTGCCGAAGGCGGCTTTGGCGAGCGACGCCCATGCGCCGATCTCGGAAAGCTGAATCGCGATCTCGGAGAGCGGGGTGGGGTGCCACTCCGCCCGGTCCTGCTTGGGCTTTCCGGCGAGCCAGAGCACCGGCTCCTTGGTTTCCGGATGCATGCCCGCCTCGGGCTGCTTCATGGCGTCCAGGAACTGACGCTGGCGGCCGTCCAGCCATTCGCGCAGGCCGGCGAGGGCCAGCGACTTCTGGCGGTAGCCTTCCGCGAGACGCGCCCCGATGGCGCTGATCTCGTTGAGGTTTCGCGTTTCCAGAGCGCGGGTGGCGTCCTCGACGCTCGGGCCGAAGGACTCCAGACCAGCGCGCAGGTAGAACAAGACGCGGCCGGCGGCGCGCGCCATGGCGCCCTGCGCAAACGACGCCGTGGCGACGATCTCCTGGCGCAGCAGATGCTTGAGCTGATCCTCCAGCAGGGCCTTGCGGGCGCTGGTGAGGCCGGCGGTTGCGAGGGCGAACACGGGGTCGCCGCTCTCCGGAACCAGATCCGCCAGCGGCGAATTTGCTGTTTCGTCTCCCGCAATCGTCTGCGCGGAGGGATCCAGGCTGGCGGCTCCGGCGGTCTGCGCGTTCAGGATCTCCGGCAGGCCGAACGGCGTGCTGGTGAGGTCCTCGAACTCGTCCGGGCGGTCCTGAGCGTTCTTTAGCCGGCCGGCGGCGTAGTTGATCGTCTCCAGATAAAGCTCCGGGACGAAGTCGATCAGCGACTGAAGCACCGCGTGGACGTTCTTGTTCTTGATATTCGCCTTGCGCAGCAGCTCGTCGGTGTCCGACATGAGCAGCTCATCGATATTGGCGTGCCATTCGTTGGTGGTCAGGAGCTGGCGCCACCGTTCCGCGCGCTCGTAGTTGAGCAGCTTGGGAAGGGCGCGCCGGAAATCCTTGTCGGTCAGCAGCATTTCGCTGAGGTCCCGGGAGGTCATGAGCGACGGCAGGATCGCGGCGGCCAGCGAGCCGGACGTGACCGCGCGCTCCAGCCAGGATCGTCCCTGGGCAAATGTGCCCAGGTTCAGGATCTGCTGGAACTTGGCCGCCGGCAGATTCGCCATCAGTCGGGTATTGCGGTCCGGGTCGGTTTCGATCAGGGCCGCGACAGTGGTCGGGGGCAGCTGTCCCAGGGTCGCGTGGCGCGTTTCCTGGGTCATTGCCCAGAGGATGTCCGCCTTTTCCACCAGGGTTGGGGCGGAGTCGATCCGCGCCGCTTGCTTCGCCACTTCCGTCGCCGCTTCGTTGATGGCGACGAGTTCCGTGGCGGTGGGTTTCGTCGGCTGCGGCCCCTTCGCCGCTCGTTTTGAAGTCGTTTTGGGTTTCGAAGTAATGTTATCGGGTTCTGTACTCAATATGGTCCTCGCAAAAATCCGCTCTCTATTTTACCTTATTTTCCGCAAAGTCCCGATCACGTCACTGTAAAAGCGCTTGCTATAATGGATCCGAAAATGTGAGGGAGATTCCATATTTATTACGGATGTCGGCAATAAGCGCGCGTCGCCGAACTGGAGCGCGCTATGCTATAATAGAGCAGAACATGCGAGGGAGAGTGACCTGGAATGCCCTATGAAATGATACCGATGGGATCGAAGGCGCCCGTCGAAGTTAACACCATCATCGAAGTGCCGAAAGGGTCGTCCAACAAGTATAAGTACGCGCCGGAGGGAGACATCTACCGGTACGACCGCACTCTCTTCTCGCCGCTTTATTATCCTTGCGACTACGGGTGGATCTGCGGGACTAAGAGCGATGTCCGCAAAAAGCCTCTCAATATTCTGGTGATGTCGTCGAACCCCACGTTTGTCGGCTGCATGGTGGTCGCTCGCCCAATCGGCGCTCTGCTGATGCACGACCACAACGGTGAAGATCATAAGATCCTCTCGGTGGCCGTCGCCGATCCTCGCTTCGACGGGATCAAATCCATCAAGGATGTTTCCGACCACACGCTTCTGGAGATCCAGCACTTCTTCGAGATCTATCAGGTGCTGGAGCACCGCGAGGTCAGCATCGGAGGGTGGGAGGATGTCGCGCAGACGCAGGACCGTCTGCGCGCGATCATGGATATGGCCGCTCCCGCGTAGGGAGAGACTTGTTCACTGCTAATCCCGCGCCTTCGGCTTTCCCCGGCCATTCGCGCCGGAACCGTTACGCTCCGGGGAGGCCGCCGGCGCGCCGGCGGCGCTGCGCTCGGATGGGGCTGTTTTGGTTCCCGCACGCTCTCGCTGTGAGACACGCCGCTCCTTGGCGCGCGCCATCGGCGTTCCAGAGGCGGACGAAGTGTCCAGCGAGGGCGTACGGTTCGCAAGCCGCTTCATCTTCGTCGCCTTCTTGCTTTCCACTTCCTTGGCGTACTGCGCCGACACCTCGCACCCGATCAGTAAGATCATCATCGAGTAATACACCCAGAGAACGAAAATCATCAAGTTGGCGAGGTTGCCGTACATCGACGTATTCGGGTGCAGCAAGTACACCGCGAGCCCTTTCTTCGCGATTTCCCACGCCACCGCCGCCACCACGCCGCCAACCAACGCCGAGCGCCAGGTAACGTGCGCCGACGGCAGGAACTTGTATGTCATGCCATACATGCCTGTCGCGACGATAACCGCGCCAACCTCCGTCAAGATCGTCGTTCCCACGCCGAAGCCGGGAACATGGTGCGTGAGCCACGAGCCGTAGGCGGTCGCGACGATTGACAGCACGAGCAGCACACCAGTGGCGAGCAGCAGTCCCAGCGCGATGGCGCGCTGCTGGAACCAGTTGCGGGTTTCCTGCACGCTCCATGCGGCGTTCATCGCCATGGCGCCGCTTAAGAATATCTGCATCGACGCCCAGATCAGACCGAGCAAACCGATGATGCCGCTGATGCCGCGAGTGACGGTAATGGTTTTCACCTTCTCCGTAATGTTTGCCTGCTCCATCAAGCTGCTGACTTCATTCCCCGCCTTGCCCGGCAGAATCTGGGTTGTCAGAAGATGCTGAATCTGCTGCACGGCGTCCTGCGTGCTGTGGATCAAATTGAAGTAGTAGCCGATCGCCGCGACGCCGACGAGCAGCAGCGGGACGAACGCCAGCACCAGGAAGAACGCCAGCCCAGCCGCCATCAGGCCGCCGTTGTTCTTGCCGAAGCTGGCTATGACATCCATCGTAAAGCGGATCAGGAAAATCCTCTTCAGGCGCACCACTAAAGCGTTTACTTTTTTTATCAATGACTTCATTCGTCTTCAGAACCTTCTGTGTGATGGGCAAAATATCAAACGTCAAAAGGGCGAGCGCGGCTTGCCGCGCTCGCCCCTATCGCATTATGACCCAACTGTTCGCCTTGTAAACGCCCGGCGCGATTCATTCGCGCGTTGGCTTAATTCGCCCGGTGGGCGAACGCCTTGCCGCCCTGAACCGTAATGACTGCCGGCTCGGACTCATCGCCTTTGGCGTTGACCGAAGTCGCGGAGACCGTGAATATCGTGTCGCGGTCGCGGGTGAAGAGGCTATTCGTTTGCAGCGTGAGATCGGACGCGGTCCAATTCCCATTGGCGTCCGCCGTCACGTCCTTGGTTCCCGCCGAGCCGTTCACTCCGAACAGACCCCCGAGCGCTTTGCTGGTGTAATCGACTTTGACGCGGACGATGGAGTTCGGCGACGCCTTGCCCGATACCGTCATATTCGTCGGGACATCGCCGCCTTCGGCCGGGGTGGTGATCGTGGGCGTTACAGGAGCGCCGGCCGCGATGTCGATGCTCTTGGCGAGCGCCTTGGTGACCGTCCGTCCGGCGCCGTCGATGAACTTGGCGGTGACCGGGGCGTCGCTGAGGTTATCGCCGCGCGCCACTGTGTAGGAGCCGACATAGACGCCCGGCGTCGATTCGGTCATCGGAATGTCCTTCGCCAGCGATCCGATGCTGAACGAAGCGCGTCCGCCAGGCTTCGCGGCCAGCTTGAACTGGAGCTTGGAGCCGGCTTCTACCGCGCGTCCGTCGGGAACCGTGCTGTCGAAGTTCGTGATCAAGCGCTCGCTGCTAACGACGAACGGCCAGGCGGCGCTCTGCACATTACCCGCCTGATCGGCGACGTGCACTCGGACTTCATGAGCCCCCGCCGCGAGCGGCTGAGCCGGCGTGAAGTTGAAGAACGAAGGGGTGATGGTCGCGGCTCCCGTCACATCTTTGCCGTCTAGAGAGACCTTCACGGAATTGGGATCGACGCCCGTGCCGCTGGCGTCGTTGAGCGTGGCGTAGATCAGCGGCCGGTCGTTTTCGATCGTCGCGCCGCGCGCCGGACTGAACGCGCCGATTTTCGGGGCGGAGCTATCGACGCTGAGCGTTTGGTTCGCCTGAAGAAGCGGGGCTGTCTGGTTGCCCACCGTCAGCTTGCCGATGACAGCAGCGCCTTCGACGGCGATGTCCGCTGGAACCTTATAATCGCCGGCATATCGTCCGGGCGAGGCTTCCGTGAGCGGAATGTTGCTTGCCACCCCCGGGATATCGAAAGACGCCTTACCGCCCGGCGTGCCGCGCATCTCGACATGAATGGCGCCGTTGCCGCGCACCCGATGCACGGCGTTGTGCTGGAACGCGGTGATCTGCGGGGCGGTTCCCCCGGGGAAGCCGGCGTTCGGAGGCAGGTTATTGTCGCCCACCGGCGTATTCTGGCCGCGCTCCGGGTTCACCACCACGGCGTAGCCAAGCGCGCTGCTGGGGTTCGTCCGGATAACCACCTTCTCGTCCGGCATGACTTCCTTGAGCGTGATCGTTCGGCCATTCATGGTGACGGGTGCGTCCTTCGCCAATTGAACGGTTGTGCCGTCGTTCAGCGTGATGACATTGCTGCCGTCGGCCAGGCGCCCGATGCTCTTAACAGTGCCTTTGTACTGTCCGTAATTCGCGACGATGCTCTGCGCCGAGCCGTCCCCGGAACGCTGGACCGTAACTTGATCGCCCGGACGGATCTCGCTGAGCGGCGACTGCACTCCGGGCTCGCCGGGCGCGGAGCGAAGGATCAATGTGGAGCTACTCAGCGGCACGGCCGTATTCTGTCCGTTCACGCGCAGGGTGATCATGGGCGGATTGGCGTTTGTGACGATTCCCGTCACTTGCCCTGTGACGGGCCCGGTTCCGGGAGGCGCGGGCAGGTCGGCAAGGTGGGGATCCTGGGTCTGGATCTGTACGGTGCTGCTGGCGGCCTGCCAGTCCACATTCGCGCCGAGCGCCTGCGCCACAAAGCGCAGCGGAACCAGGGTCGTTCCGTTGACAGCCCGGGCCGGCTGGCTGAGTGTCTGTGTGACGCCATTCACCGTCGCCGAAGTCGATCCCAGCGGAAGCACCACATAAGAGCTGCCCTTGGTGGCGTTGATCGTCTTGCTGTCGGCGTTGTAGCTGACGCTGGCGCCCATCGCCTCAAACACGCCGCGCAGCGGCACCAGGACGGAGCCGTTGGTTTGCATCGGTTCCATTCCCGAGAAGTTTACGGGATTTCCGTTGACATTGACACGGATCGGATCGGCCGTCGCGGACACTGCGCCCATCATGACGGCGACCGCCGCCAGTAGAGCGGTTTTTTGAGATTTGTAGTTTAGCATGGTCGTCTTGACTCCTGAATGGGTTTGAAAAATGTTTATTCCTTTATAGATATCCGGGGAAACGATATTCCAAACCATACCATGCAGGCGTCTTGACAGGGGAAATTGTTCCCGGGAAGCTTTCGTGACCTATTCCCCCGGCGCTGACAAGTGGCTTCGCGGCGGGAAGGATTAAGAATTAGGAGGGGCGAACATCCACACGAATTGGGGCGGAGGGGCGAACTCCGAGTTTCCCATGATAGGGAATAGGTCACGCGCTCCATCCCGACCAATCGCCGACATACAAGACTTCTTCTTCCAGCGTCACTCCGAACTTCTCATGGACCAGTCCTTTGACTTTGTAGGCGAGGCTTCGCAGATCGGTCGCTGTGGCGCCGCCGGCGTTGATGAGGAAGTTGGCGTGCTTCTCGGACGCCTGGGCGCCGCCGACTTGCAGGCCCTTGAGGCCGCAGGCTTCGATCAGGAACCCGGACGGGACGACTCCTGCCTTCTTCAGTGGCTCGGGAAGGTCGGGGAGGGTTTGCGCGAACTCTTTGTCGGTGACGTTTTTGAAAAACGATCCGGCGCTGGGGGCGTAGGGCTGCTTGGCGCGGCGCTGGGCCTGATAATCCTTGGCGCGGGCGACGATCTCGTCCGGTTCGCCGCGCTCGTCAAAGTGCAGCATGCATGAGAGGATGACGGTGCGGCCGATGCCCGATCGGCGCAGGCGGCTGTCGCGATACGAAAACTCCATCCATTCGGGACCAACTTCCTGATCCCGTCCGTCGGCGAAGACGCGCACCGAGGTCACTAGCGGCCCGATATTGCCCCGGTAGGCGCCCGCGTTGCTCACCAGCGCGCCGCCGACCGTGCCGGGGATGCCGATGGCCCATTCCAATCCCGAAAATCCTTCTTTGGCCGTCTGATAGAACAGTGATCCAAAAGAGACGCCGCTTTCGGAATACGTGTCCTCGCCGATCCGTGAACCTTTGCAGCGGTTCTGGATCACAAGGCCGTCGTATCCGGCGTCGCTCATCAGCAGATTCGACCCGTGGCCGATAAAGAGATAGGGAACGTCGTGCTCGGTGCAGACCGTCAGCACGCGGCTGAGCTCGTCCACATCGCGCGCGGGCCAGAACCAGCGTGCGGGGCCGCCAACCTTGAGGGTGGTGTGCCGTGACATGGGTTCATGGGAGAGGAGGGCGTCGCCGACAGCGGCGCGCAAGGCAGTCTCGGTGGTCATAACCCCATTAGTGTAACATATCGCGACGGGTTTTCCAATCGTGGTATAATCGTGGGGTGCTGGAAATTGAAGTGCTGCATGAGGAAATCCGGACCTGCCGGCGCTGTTTTGACGATGGGTTTCCCATCACGCCTGGTCCGATGGTGTGGGGGCTGGCGCCCGCGCCGGTGATGATCATTGGACAGGCGCCGGGATTGACCGATCTGCGCGGGGCTCGGATGTATCTGGGGCCTGCCGCGCGCAAGCTGTTCGGATGGCTGGAAGATGCTGGGTTTGCGCCGGAGGACATCGGGAAGATTGTTTACATGACGGCGCTGACGAAATGCTTTCCGGGACGGCTGCCGGGGAAGAGCACCGACCGCGCGCCGTCGCCGCGCGAGATGCGCAACTGTCGTCCCTGGCTGGACACTCAGATGGCGCTGGTTCAGCCGAAATTGATCATCTTATTCGGCAAGATGGCGATCGATAAGTTTTTGCCCAAGATGCTGCTGACTGAGGCCATCGGGCAGGCCTTTCCCGCGCCGGGAGTGACATACGTCCCGCTGCCGCACTCTTCGGGCGCGAGCACATGGCTGAACGATCCCGCACATCGGGCGCTGCTGGCGGAGGCGATTGAGCGCGTGCGCGAAGAGCGTCTGCGCGTACTTGGGATCGCCGCATCCGGCGATCCTCTGGAAGAGAGACATCCGTGAAAACCATCACTTCAATCGCCGTTCGCCGCGTTCTTTTCAGCGCAGCCGTGCTGGCGTTGGTTACTCCCCTCGTCACGGGCTGCGGCGCCGACCGTCCCAATTACGGCCAGGCAAATCGCGATAACGGCTATTCCGAAGATGTGACCTCTCCGACACTGGTGGCGGAGGATATCAATTCATCGCCTGGCGTCAAATCCTCCAGTCCTCTGATCAATGAGCAGGACCCGTTAGTGCAGGCTGCGGGCAATCCACTGGCGAACGGCGCCCCGGATTTAAAGGCGGACACCCCGGGACCGTCAGAAGATAACCCGGCTCTCGATGTCAAGCCGATCGACGACGATCCTTTTCTCCGTCAGGATATCTCCAGCGGCACAGCTCACTCGCACTGGCTGCGTGGTACGATTGTCAACGCCAACGTCGAAGTCCGTCTGAACAGTGCGCGTGTGGCGGACTTCTTCAGCAATACGGACAAGGACATCTCGCGCAATTGCCGCAAGGGTCTCAACACCGTCACCTTTATCTACAAGCCCCGAGGAACCGATAGCAGCGCCAAGCTGAGCGTGCTGGAAAGCGAGCACGATCCGCCGATTGCGCCGCTCGCCACCTTCAACAGTCTGGATGACGCAGGCGGGGTCACGACCCGGTCGTCGGCTTATAGCTCGGACAACTCTCCCAAGCCGCTGATGCGATCCTTTACCTTCATGGCTCAGTGAGTTTCCGTCCTGCGGTATAGGACCTTCGTTTACCTTGACTTTGCGCGGTAGGCGCGGCTACAATGGCCCATGGATTTAGGGATTAGCGGGAAAGTCGCTCTGGTGACGGCGTCGTCGCAGGGGCTGGGGCGGGCGTGTGCGGAACTGCTCGCGCGCGAGGGCGCGAAGGTCGTGATCAACGGCCGGCGGCCGGAATATGTGGCGCGAGCGGCGCAGGAAATTCGTCAGGTGATGGCGGTGCGCGGAGCGGATGTGCACACGATGACGGGGGATATCACGCAGCCGGAGGATGTGGCGCGCCTGCTCAAGGCCACGATCGCACGCTTCGGTCAGCTCGATATTTTGGTAATCAACGGCGGCGGTCCGCCGCCAGGACGTTTCATCGATATCAGTGAGGAAGAGTGGCGTCAGGCGCTGGACTCCACCTTCTGGCCCTCGGTCCGATTGATCCGGCAGGCCCTGCCGCATCTTCAGCAGGCGAAAGAGCGCGGCGGGGGCCGGATCGTTCAGATCATGTCCACGAGCGTCAAGCAGCCCATCGGCGGCCTGCTCCTCTCCAACACCATCCGTCCGGCGACGATCGGTCTCGCCAAATCCCTGTCCCAAGAACTCGCGGACGACGGCATTCTCGTCAACAACGTTTGTCCCGGCTCATTCGACACACAGCGCCTGCGTGACATCCACGAGACCCGCGCCGAGGGCACCGCGTTCACCCCCGAACAAATCGCGCAGCAAGCCGCCGAGCGCATTCCTCTCAAACGCTTCGGCGATCCCAAGGAACTGGCGAACCTGGTCGCGTTTCTGGTTTCCGATAAAGCGACTTATATCACGGGGCAGACGATCTGTGTGGACGGCGGATCGACGAATACACTGTTTGGATAGGTCACTCCGCCTTCCACTTGATATTACAACCCAAACTCGCTCGCTGATCCGGGTTCACTCCTTCCCCCTTCAAAACGGCGTCGATGGCGGCGCGCAGGCTGGCTCCTGTCACGGGGACCGGCGGGTCCATCTTCGGGCGGCTTTCGTCCAATTGTCCACGATAAACTAACTTGCGTTCGGCGTCGAACAGGAAGAAGTCCGGCGTGCAGGCGGCGGCGAAGGATTTCGCGACTTCCTGTGATTCGTCGTAGCAGACAGGGAACTTGAAGCCGAGCGCTTCGGCCATTGCTTTGAGACCTTCGGGTCCGTCGTCGGGGTACTGCACGGCGTCGTTGGAACTGATCGCGAGAATTCCGAGCGGGGTTTCGGCGTAGTCACGGCCGATCTTCGCCAGTTCATCCTGGACATGCTTGACGTAGGGGCAGTGCACACAGAGGAAGATGACGAGCAGGGCGTCCTTGTCAATGAACCAGGCGGCGCTGATGGCGTTTTCCGTGACGACATCCGTCAGCGAAAAGAGAGGGGCGGGCGTGCCGAGCGGCAGCATTGTCGAGTTGGTGCGGGCCATGGATGATTGCTCCTGATAATGAACGGGAATCTATTGCGCTTCGGTCACCCGGAGGGGTGACGCGAAGCACCGGGGGTAAGGTCATAGGGGCTGAGAAGTTACGCCGCCTGCGCGGAAATGGGCAGCCGCTGGATGAAGCGCTCCATGCGCTGCAGGGCAATCTCGATCTTCTCCAGACTCGTGGCGTAGGAGCAGCGGATATGCTTTTCGCCGCCGCGTCCGAAGGCCGTGCCGGGGACGACCGCGACCCGCTCTTCAAAGAGCAGCTTCTCGGCGAACTCCTCGGCGGTCAGTCCGGTGCGGGCGATGCTGGGGAAGGCGTAGAACGCGCCCTTGGGCATGTGGCAGTCCAGGCCGAGGCGATTGAGGCCTTCGACAATCAGGCGTCGGCGCTGGTTGTACTGGCCGACCATATCCACGACGCTCGACTCGCCTACTTTCAATGCTTCCAGCGCAGCCATCTGGCCCGTGATCGGAGCGCAGAGAATCGAATAGTTGTGGATCTTGTTCATCGCCGACAGAATCGGTTCGGGCGCGCAGGCGTAGCCGATGCGCCATCCTGTCATGGCGTATGCTTTGGAGAAGCCGTTCAGCGTGATGGTGCGCTCCCAGGCGCCAGGCAGGGATGCGACGCAGGTATGCTCGCCGTCGTAAGTCAGACGATCGTAAATCTCATCGCTGATGAGATAGAGATTTTTGTGAACGGCGAAATCGACGATTTCTTGCAGCGCCTCGCGCGGCATGGTGGCGCCGGTGGGGTTGCTGGGGAAGCCGAGCAGGATCGCCTTGGTGCGCGGCGTCCAGGCGGCTTCGATCTGCTCCACGGAAATTCGGAACTGGTCTGCGGCGAATGTCTCCACGCCGACCGGAACGCCGCCGGCGAGGGCGACGCAGGGCTTGTAGGAAACGTAGCACGGTTCGGGGACGATCACCTCGTCGCCGGGATCGAGCAGGACGCGCATTGCGACATCCATGCCCTCGGAGACGCCGATCGTCACCAGCACTTCTTCCTTGGGATCGTAGCCGACACCGTACATCGCGTGCAGATGCTTCGCGATGGCGGTGCGCAGCCGCAGGTCGCCGTAGGTGCTGGTATAGTTGGTTTGGCCCGCCTTGAGTGAATTGATCGCGGCTTCGCGGATGGCCCACGGCGTCACGAAGTCCGGCTCGCCGACACCCAGGGAGATCACGTCCTGCATGGAGGCGGCCACGTCGAAAAACTTACGGATACCCGACGGCGCTAGCTCGCGCACGAGTCGGGACAGGGGCGGTGTGGCTTCATTGCTCATTGGTGTGCTCTGTTTTTGATACTCTTGGATGGGGCCTCGGCGCGGATGGCCCTCATCCCCCAGCCCCTTCTCCCAATTCTGGGAGAAGGGGAGCCAGAGTTTTTTTGTTGAAGATTCGACAGTCCAAATATTCCCTCTTCCAATCCGACTCCCCTTCTCCCAGAATTGGGAGAGGGGCCGGGGTGTACAAACCGGCGACATAGTTTACATCTTAAACCGGCGACATTCTTTACACTTTCAGTATGCTTGGTTGGAGGTATCCAACCTTGCCATTCAAGGAATCATCCCTGGCGGATCAACGCCAGG
>NZ_JBDSQY010000107.1:0-6190 GCF_039929585.1 Capsulimonas sp. | reverse complement strand
GGCAATTTGACGCCTGCCCTGGTCCACGCCGAACCGCACCGATTGCAAAGAAAACGATGACGAACGAAAGGACACAATCCACCTTAAAAAAGCCTCTCAAACTGTCTTGACAAATGGGACCACTATACACAATGACCCTGGACTTTGGCGACGCCTGGCGGATTGCCGCTTTAGTGCTTTGTCCGATCATTGACTGGCGCGTGTCTATTCACTTGAAACGCAGTGGCGCCGTCGTCTCGGATCCATATGGACGTGTGGTGAATTACGCTACCTTCGCCTGCTTTATGATCGTGAATGGAGTTTCCAGACATCTGCATTCCGCCAGCGCCAAAGAAGCGGTGTTTGCTGCATGCACTATTCCCCTAATGATAGTTATGGGTGCGTCATTTTATTACAGATGGCGCGATTCGAAGCGCAATGCTGCGGATGTAATTCGTCAGGAATAGATAAATTGGGGATTGGACTGCTTCTCGCAGAAGCCAAAGAAACGCACGCTGAATGAGCTGATCGGCGCCAATCATTTCGTGTGTGAGGTAGGGTGTAATGGTTCTTAGTAACGTCGATCTGTTGGCTATTTCTGGCGCTGTTGCGTTGTTCGTTTTTTATGTTCTGCTTGATGTCTGGGCGCGTCGCCGTGGATCGATGCGATACTACGGCCTTGCAATGGGCATTATGGGGATTGTGCATCTGATCCAAGGCGTCGTTTTGCGTCACGTAGATTCCGAAAGCAAATGGCTGGTTGTCGCCGCATTTCAAGTCCCTCTGGTTCTTGTGCTGGGCGTGCTCATGCGCCGTATGTGGAAAGCAGAGACCCTCTAAAGCGGAACGTGTATTAAAGGAACGCCGAGCCTACAACGACTGGGCGCGCGCCGAATCAGAGTAACACACATATGGCTCATCTTCTTTACAATATCGTGATGTATCTCGTCTGGGCGATCGCGTTCGCCATATTCACTTGGAACTGGCGGAAGCATCGGCTCCGCAACCCCAATCCGCTTCCGCTGAGCATTTATTGTGCGCTGGCGTTCACAGCCACGTTTATGAGTCAGCTTGCGCCGATGATTTTTCAGCAAAGCCCTCAGTCTGGTCTGCATTGGGTGATGATGATCTATAGTGGCGTCGTTGCGGCTGCATTCACGGGATGTCTTGTCTATCTGCTGATGCATCGCAAGTCGCCGGCGGGTGCGGCTGCTGGAAACCATATCGAATAAATCGGTGTTGGCATATCGTCGGAAAGCGAGACGGAGTGGGGACAAAAGCGACCTGAGAACTTGCAATCTCGGAACGCTATGTCTGTTTACTTTGTTTTGCTTCTGAATTTGTGGTAAAATGCCCATTATTCTTTCTTGAGCGCAGAAGGATATGATTTCCCTTAGGGCGAATATAATACAAAATAAAGTGAAAGTTTTGGAGGCATGAGGATTAAAGCGTGAGCGAGACACATTTCGGATTGACGGGACTTGCGGTGATGGGGCAGAACTTGGCGCGGAACGTGGCGCACAAAGGCTTCCCGATCGCCGTGCATAATCGCACAACGGAGAAGACCGAGACGTTTTTGGCGGAGCATGGCCATGAAGGGCAGTTTACGGGCTCGACCAGTGTTGAGGAGTTCGTGAACGCGCTGACGCCGCCGCGGGCCATCATGATCATGGTCAAGGCCGGCAAGCCGGTCGATGATGTCATTGCTGAGATCAAGCCGTTTCTGGCGCAGGGCGACCTGCTGATCGATGGCGGCAACTCGCTCTTCACCGACACCGAGCGCCGTGTGAAGGAGCTGGAGGCCGAGGGCTTCCGATTCCTGGGCACGGGCGTGAGCGGCGGCGAAGAGGGCGCGCTGAACGGTCCGAGCATTATGCCGGGCGGCAGCGAGGAAGCCTACGCGATTGTCGAACCGATCTTCACGAAGATCTCCGCGCAGGTGAGCGGCGAGCCTTGCTGCACCTTCATCGGCGCGGGCGGCGCGGGCCACTATGTCAAAATGGTGCACAATGGGATCGAATACGCCGACATGCAGCTGATCGCCGAAGCCTATGACCTGCTCAAGAACGGTCTGGGCCTGACGAACGAAGAGCTGCACGAAGTGTTCACGCAGTGGAACGAAGGCGACCTGGACTCGTTCCTGATCGAGATCACCGCGCAGATCTTCGCCCGCAAGGACGACGACGGCGCCGGTTATCTGGTGGACAAAGTCCTGGACAAGGCCGCCCAAAAGGGCACCGGCCAGTGGACCTCGAAGTCCTCACTGGATCTGGGCATCCCGGTCACGGCGATCACGGAGGCTGTTTTCGCTCGATGCCTGTCGTCGTTCAAGGACCAGCGCGTCGCCGCCTCCAAGATCCTTCCTGGCCCGACGGGCGGGACGATTGAAGGCGACCGCCAGCAGTTCATCAACGATGTCCGAGACGCGCTCTACGCCTCCAAAGTAGTTGCGTACGCGCAGGGCTTCGATCAGATGATCGCGGCGGCTAAGGAGCATGGGTGGTCGCTGAACCTGGGCGCCATCGCCACGATCTGGCGCGGCGGCTGCATCATCCGCGCCCGCTTCCTGGACCGCATCAAGGAAGCCTACGACTCCCAGCCGGACCTGGCGAACCTGCTGCTCGCGCCGTACTTCACCGAAGCGGTCGGAAACGGTCAGAACGGCTGGCGCCGCGTGATTACTGAAGCCGCGCGCCTCGGAATCCCCGTCCCCGCGTTCTCTTCGTCGCTCGCGTATTACGATGGCTACCGCCGCGCGAACCTGCCCGCCAACTTGATCCAGGCCCAGCGTGACCTCTTCGGCGCGCACACCTACGAGCGCATCGACAAACCCGGCCACTTCCACTCCCAGTGGGTGGAGTAGGGCGAGATCTGCTCCTGAGACGCAGAGTGACAGGTTTTGAAAGCGCAATTCGCCGGGTAGACTTCGACAGAGCTGCCCGGCCTCATAAGCCGCCCAATGCCGCTGTCTGCTCAAAGGGGATCCGAACCATGAAGCTTATTCACGCTGCGGTAATCGCCGCCGCACTCGCCGTCACTCTCACCGCCACGACTGGCGCTTCGGCGAGCCGCCTCCATGTCAAGCATCATATGCGCAGCGGCATGCACAATATGCGCGTCAAAATGCATCATGGCCACATGCACATGCATAACATGATCCACCACGGACATATGTAATCTTGCTCAACGGAGCGTCACCTACAGCGCCGTCTCGAATTTCTTCGGGACGGCGCTGTTTGCCGTTCGGAGCAAACAGCGTTTTTTACGATTATGGATCGCAGGAAGAAATTGCGTCCAAAGAAACCCCGCGGACATAGTTCGCAGGGTAAACTAACGTCTGGACACGGCAAATATACCGGGGCGGCGTTCGGCCCCTCAGATTTTGCCCGGAACAAAGCACGCCCCATTGGGTTCGCCGAAAGGGATCACACGGAATGGAACTCGTCATGGTCGGCCTCGGCCGCATGGGAATGAATATGCTGGAGCGGCTTGCGCGCGACGGCCACACGGTTTACGGATTTGATACGTCGCCGGAGAAGGCGGCGGAAGTGACGCAGCGCGGCGGCGTTCCGGTCTCGGACCTGGGCGAAGCCGCCGCGAAGTTCACACAACCGACAAAGATCTTCTGGATCATGGTGCCGCAGGGCAAACCCGTCGACGACACCATCGCGAAGCTCAAGGCGGTTCTTTCGCCGGGCGACATCATTATCGATGGCGGTAACTCATACTTCAAGGACACCGTGCGGCGCGGCGGGGAACTGGAAGCGGCCGGACTGCATTATATCGACTGCGGGACCTCTGGCGGCGTCTGGGGATTGAAGGAAGGCTACTGCCTGATGATGGGCGGAGATGAAGCGTCCGTCAAGATCGCCGAGCCGATCTTCAAGACACTCGCTCCCGAGAACGGATATGTCTATACGGGCGCCTCGGGCTCCGGGCATTACGTAAAAATGGTGCACAACGGCATCGAGTACGGCATGCTGCAGAGCTACGGCGAGGGGTTCGATATTCTGCACGCCAGCGAGTACAAGCTGGACCTGACCGCCATCGCCTCGGCGTGGCGCTTCGGCAGCGTCGTGCGCTCATGGCTGCTCGACCTGCTCGTGATCGCGTTTAAGAACGACAACAACCTGGAGCATATACGGGGTTACGTTGAGGACTCCGGCGAGGGCCGCTGGACCATTCAGGAAGCGATCGACCACAATGTGCCGGCGCCCGTCATCACGGCCTCGCTATATGAGCGGTTCCACTCGCGTGAGAATGAAAGCTTTGCGGCGAAGGTGATCGCCTCGCTGCGCAATGAGTTCGGCGGACACGCCGTCAAGGCGTCCGACGCCAACATCGGCGACGCCACCGGGTCTGGTTCTGCATCGGTCAATGAGGGAACGTCCTCCAGCGCCGCCAATCAGATCCAGCCGGGCGACAAGGCCAGCGTGGCGGCCGAAAAGATCGGCGCCCGCAACGCTTAATCACCCTTGCGGCGATATCATCACTTGGACAATTGTCTTCAGGAGAATTTATGGCGACTAATGAGAATACCGGGCAGGCCAACCCCGTGGAAAATAATGGACAGGCCAAGCCCGCCGACAAGCCGGTGCTGGTGGAGCGCCCTTTGCCGCCCTGCAATATTATTATCTTCGGCGCGACGGGCGACCTGACCCACCGCAAGCTGATCCCGGCCCTGTTTAGCATTGAGGCGCAGGGGCTGCTGCCGGAAAATGTCAAGATCATCGGCTTCGCGCGTCGCGACTACTCCGACCAGTCGTACCGCGAGGAGCTCAAGGCGTCGCTGGAGGAGTTCGCGCCGGACCTCTGGAAGGAATCGCAGGACGCGTGGCCGCGCTTCGCGCACCGGGTCGTCTTCCATCGCTCGGACTTCGACAACTCGCAGGGCTTCGAATGGCTTCGGGAGCGCCTGGACAAGTTCGACGAAACCGAGGGCACCGGCGGCAACCGCCTGTTCTATCTCGCGACCCCGCCCAGCACCTACTCCACCGTTATCGAGCAGCTCGGCAAAGCCGGCCTCGCCAAGCGCGATGGGGAAACCAATAACCCATTCATTCGCATCATCGTCGAAAAGCCCTTTGGTTCGGACCTGACCACGGCGCGCGCGCTGAACACCGAGCTGAAGACGGTCTTCGACGAGGACCAGATCTATCGCATCGACCACTATCTGGGCAAGGAAACTGTCCAGAACATCTTCGTGTTCCGCTTCGCCAACGCGCTCTTTGAGCCGCTCTGGAACGGCAAGTACATCGACAATGTCCAGGTGACGGTCGCCGAGACGGTTGGCGTCGAGCAGCGCGCGGGTTACTTCGATACCGCCGGCGAGCTGCGCGACATGGTGCAGAGCCACGCTCTGCAGATCCTCTCGCTGATCGCGATGGAGCCGCCGAACTCGTTGGGCGCCAACGATGTCCGCGATGAAAAAGTCAAAGTGCTGCGGGCGATTAAGCCTGTGGTCGGCAAGGAGTGCACGGACTGTGTCGTGCGCGGCCAGTACGGCGCGGGCCAGATCAACGGCAAGGACGTCCCCGCGTACCGGGACGAGCCGAACGTCCCCAAGGAGTCCGTGACGGATTCGTTTGTCGCGCTGAAGATGGAGATCCAGAACTGGCGCTGGTCGGGAGTCCCGTTTTTCGTCCGCGCCGGCAAGCGGATGGGGCAGCGTCTCACCGAGATCAACATCGTTTTTAAAGACATCCCGCCGATCCTGCTCAAGCAGCTTTCTCCAACGGGGGTCGAGCCGAACGTGATCACCATTCGCGTCCAGCCCAACGAAGGTATCTCCATGCGCCTGAGCGCCAAGCCTCCGGGCGCCCAGACTCGCGCCGTTCCCGTGGATATGAACTTCACCTACGGCACCAGCTTCGGCCAGCGCATCCACGACGCCTACGAGCGCCTGCTGATGGACGCCATGCTCGGCGACGCCGCGCTGTTCACCCGTGATGACGAAGTCGAAGCCGAATGGGCTCTGATCACTCCGATCCTCGAAGCGTGGAAAAACACCCCCGCTCCCGACCTGCCCAACTATGCGGCGGGAAGCTGGGGCCCGGACGCCGCGAACCGGCTCGCGACGGATATTGGCCGGAAGTGGCTGGATCGGTAGAGACCTATTCCCCCGCGCTTGGGTAAGTTTCCCCTTTTCCCAGCAAGGGGCTAAAGCCCGGGAAAAGGGGCGTTCGTAACTGCGATCCAGGCGAGTATTCCG
>NZ_JBDSQY010000106.1:0-1908 GCF_039929585.1 Capsulimonas sp. | reverse complement strand
CCCAGAATTGGGGCGGAGGGGCCATTCTAATCCTGTGGGGCGGAGGGGCCATCTTCTCCCGGGGCGGAGGGGACGAAAAATTCAAGATGTTTGGAAGACGGCTTTCGCTGATGAGCTTTCGCGGGCGTCATAGGACGCCCGGTTCGTCCGAATCGCGCCCCGGTTATTCTCCGACCACAGCGCAAGCGCCGTGAGTGGTTCGATGAGCGTGTCTCCCAGCACGGTCAGCTCGTATTCGACGCGCATGGGGACGGAGGGGTATACGAACCGTTCGACCAGGCCATCGCGCTCCAACTGGCGCAGGGTGTGCGTGAGCATACGCTGCGAAATTCCATCGATCCGGCGACGCATGTCGCTGAAACGCAGACGGCCGTCGCGCAGTTCGACGACCACGAGGACGCTCCATTTATCCCCCACCCGATCTAAGATATCCCGCATCGGGCACATCTCTTCATCGCTCATGGGCGTATCGCTCGCCATTGCTTTACGCCGAGCGCTGGACAGAGAAATTAATTTTTCGTCGGCGATGATCGTCTTCACTCTCAAACCTCCCATAGGTTACTTTTTCGTAACCTCGTAATAAAAAAGTGCCGTCTTGACGACGCCCTATGTCATAAGAGTACCATAGTCACAAGAAGTTACCAACTTCCATGAGAGAACTCAACCATCAAAGCGGAGGAAATATTATGATTGCTGTGACTGGCGCGACGGGAAAACTGGGACGACTTGTGATTGCGGCGCTGCTGGAGAAGGTTCCGGCGGGCGAGATTATCGCCGCTGTTCGGAACCCGGAGAAGGCCGAGGAGTTCGCCGCGCTTGGAGTTCAGGTGCGGCATGCGGATTATACAAAGCCCGAGACGCTGACGGCGGCATTTGCCGGGGCGACCAAGGTACTGCTGATCTCATCGAGCGAGCTGGGCGCTCCGCGTCTGGCCCAGCATCAGGCCGTCATCGACGCCGCTAAAAACGCAGGCGTGGAACTTCTGGCCTACACAAGCATTCTGCGCGCCGATACTTCGATCCTCGCACTGGCGGCGGACCATAAGGCGACGGAAAAGAAGATCCAGGAATCGGATGTCCCCTTCGTCTTTCTGCGCAACGGCTGGTATCTGGAGAACCACACCGAGCAGCTCGGGTCCGCCCTGGAGCACGGCGCGATCCTCGGCTCCGCAGGCGACGGCCGTTTCGCGGCGGCGGCCCGCGCCGACTTCGCGGCGGCCGCAGCCGTCGTCTTGAGCGAGCCCGGCCATGAGAACAAAATCTACGAGCTGGCCGGCGACACGTCGTACACCTACTCCGAGCTGGCCGCCGAGGTCTCCCGGCAGTCTGGAAAGACCGTCGTTTACAACAACCTTCCTCCGGAAGATTACAAGAATATCTTACTAAGCTTCCACCTGCCCGCCGAGATCGTAGAGATCTATGTGGGTTCGGACCTCGACGCCGCCGAGGGCGAGCTGGACAGCGACTCGCACGACTTGAGCACGCTGACCGGCCGCCCTACCGTCTCACTCGCAGACGCCGTGACCGCCGCTCTCGCCTCTTAAGCAAGAATTCAAGACCGTCATCGCCGCCCCAGACATGGCCGGCGATGACGGTTTTTCGACGTTTTCACACGACCGCGAAAAATATTTCCCCTAACCCCTTGACCCTCACGCCGCGTTACCCTGTAAACTGCATTCGTGGCCACAAAATTGACTGACAAGAAAATCCGAGCGACGACGCGAGAGACCTGGACGGTCGGACGCCTCGCGCAGCTGGCGGGGACGACGATCCGTACGCTTCGCTATTACGACGAGATCGGCCTGCTTGCGCCATCGGGACGCAGTGAGGGTGGATACCGCCTTTACGACGCCGATGACGTAGTGCGCCTCGGGCAGATCCAGCTGCTGCGCGGCGCCGGGTTCTCGC
>NZ_JBDSQY010000105.1:0-11495 GCF_039929585.1 Capsulimonas sp. | reverse complement strand
CCGCCCCATTCTGAGGGACTCAGAAAACGCGTTCGCCGCAATCTGGTCCCCCAGAATGGGGCGGAGGGGCCGAAACCAAGCATAAGTTAACACGGCGCTAGGAAGCGCACGCGGACGCGGTGCGCTGGTGTTTGTCGGCGAAGCCTGCCGGGGCGGCGAACGTCTCGGCGTCCAGCTCCAGGGCTTCTTCCGGGCGTGGATGGATGCAGGGGAAGTCTTTTTCAATGAAGTAACGCAGGCGCGGCTCCGTGCCGGCGGAGAAGTAAACGCCTTCCGCGTCCGGGGCCATCAATCGGTGCAGATCACTTGCGCTGAGTGAGACGGTGAAATCCCCGCCGCGCAGACTAATGGACGTCGTGAGGCTGCCGGGAATGATCGTTGCGGTCCAGGATTGGTCCAGCACGCGCAGCGCCACGCCGATCGGCCGGCCCAGGCGCATTGTCTCCAGTTCGCTGGGAGTAATCCGGAAACGAATGCTGCCTTCTGTCCAGCGCACTTTCATGACCCACTCTCTGACTTTCGCACGCGGCAGGCGCAGACTTTGTATTCCGGGATTTTGGAGACAGGGTCCAGCGCCGGGTTGGTGAGCAGGTTGATCGATTTGTCGTCGCCCCAGTGATAGGGAACGAATACGGTGTCCTCGCGGATCGTGGTCACGACCGATGCCTTGAGCGTGACCGCCCCGCGGCGTGATTCCACCGTGACAAGATCGCCGGTCTTCACGCCGAGGCGTTCGGCGTGCGTGGGATGGATTTCGACGAGCGGCTCCGGGTACATATCGACGAGCGCGCCGATCCGGCGGGTTTGCGTGCCGCTCAGATACTGGCTAATCACCCGCCCCGTCGTCAGCACGACCGGGTATTCCTCGTCCGTCACCTCCGCCGGCGGGCGGTATTCCACGGCGTTGAAGTGCGCTTTCTTGTCCGGCGTATAAAAGACGTTGTTCTCGAATAAACGCGGCGTGCCCTCATGCTCCAGTGTGGGACACGGCCAGAAGACCCCGTACGTCTTCTCGATCTTCTCGTAAGTGATCCCGTAATAATCGGCGGTTCCGCCCTTGGACGCCACGCGCAGCTCGTTGAAGATATCCTCGGCGCATGTGTACGGGAAGTACTGGCCACGCCCGAGCCGCTTCGCGAGATCCAGCAGAATATGCCAATCGATATGCGCCTCGCCGGGCGGATCGACGGCCTGTCGGATTCGAATGACGCGGCCCTCGGCGCTGGTGGTTGTGCCCTCGTCTTCCTCCTGGAGCGATCCCGGCAGCACGATGTTGGCGTGGCGCGCGGTTTCGCTCAGGAAAAAGTCGATGATCGTGTAGTGCTCCAGGCGATTGAACGCTTCCTTGGTGAAGCTCGCATTCGGCAGCGAGACTACGGGATTGAAGCATTGCGAGAGCAGCCCTTTGATCTCACCGGCGTGCATCAGCTCGATGATCTCCTGCGCGGTGTTTCCTTTGCCGGGCATCTCTGATTCCAGAATGCCCCAGACATCGGCGATGTATTTGCGATGCTCGGGATTCTCAATGTCGCGATTGCCGGGGAGCTGGTCACACTTGTGGCCGTGCTCGCGCCCGCCCTGGCCGTTGCCCTGTCCCGTGATCGTCGCGTAGCCGCAGCCCGGCCGGCCGATGCGTCCGGTGGCAATCACGAGATTGATGCACGAGAGCACGTTGTCGACGCCTTTGGTGTGATGCTCGATCCCGCGCGCATGCAGCAGGAAGCTGGTCTTCGCCGGTCCCCACATCTCAGCGGCGCGCACGATCAGTTTGGGATCGACCCCCGCGAGCTCTCCCGCGTACTCCGGCGTGTACTTCTTCACCGATTCTTTGACCGATTCGAATCCAGTCGTGTAGTTGTCGATAAAGTTCTGATCCACCCATCCGCGCTCGATGACGACGTGCAGGATGCCGTTCATCAGCGCCGAATCGCCGCCGGGACGCACGGGGATATGCAGGTCGCAGGTGCGGGCCAGCGGCGTGACGCGCGGATCGATCATGATCAGCTTGGCGCCGCGATCGCGGGCGCGCCAGATGTAATCCGTGGTGATCGGCGCGCATTCGGCGACATTCGCGCCGGTCACAATGATCACGTCGGCCAGCGGAATATCCGCCCAGGAATTTGCCGCTCGGTCGATCCCAAACGCCTTCTTATTACCCGCCCCGGCCGAGACCATGCAGAGCCGCCCGTTATAATCGAGGTTCTTGGTCTGGAGCGCGACGCGCGCGAACTTTCCAGCGAGATACGACTTTTCGTTCGTCAGCGACACACCCGAGAGCATGGCGTACGAGTCTTTGCCGTATGTCTTCTGGATACGCTGGATCTCGGAGACGGTCGTGTCCAGCGCTTCATCCCAGCTGATGGGGACAAAGCCGGCGTCCGAGCGCTTCAAGGGGCGGAGCAGCCGGTCCGGATGCTCGTTCTGCATATAACGTTTGATACCCTTGGGACACAGCTTGCCGCGGTTGAATGGGAAGTCTTCGCGCGGTTCGAACCCGATGACCTTGTTATCTTTGACTTTGAGGTTGATGCCGCACTGCTGGCCGCAAAAGCAGCAATGCGTCGCGACCAGCTTGTCCGGCTCCCCATGATACGGCCAGCCGCCAGGCGGCGTGCGCTGTGGTGTCGGCCCATACTGCTCGACCAGCTGTTCTACTTGAAGCGGTATTCTCGCCATGCGATTTCCTATGCTTTCCCAGACCCATGTGTCTGGATGCGCCGCGAAGGCGTTTAAATAAATCCGGGACCGTCCAGCGCGTCCAGTTGATTGAGCGCAAGCAGTCGGCGGCGGCATTTCGGGCAAACGTCCTGATAGTGCGATCCGTCGGAGAAATGCTGGTCGACGCCGAGCTTGTCCAGAACGACTTTGAGATCTTCTACCTGCATCCGCGAGGCGTAGGGCTCATCGCAGCGGAGGCAGTGCGCCTGCTCCGTGCTGGCGCCTTCTTCCTTGTAATACTGCACGCCCAAATTGGCCGGGCGCTGAAAGATGTGAAAGAACTTGCCGAAGGGCAGATAGAGCAGGGTCATGATCACGCTGAACGCATGCAGAACGGCGATCACACTGTAAGAGTACCCCTTGAGCCACATGCTGCTCACCGTGAGCATAATGCCCGTGATGCAGACCATGAACAGCAGGATCAGCGGTAAAAAATCCATCGAGAACTGCTGGACGGTCATGGCGCCGGGATCGGACATGCGGCGGCGCATGGCGAGGATCATGCCGACAATGACGGCCACCGCGCAGAAGTCCAGAATATGGAAGATCACCCAGCCGACGATCGAGGCCGACGGGAATGTCCCCGCGTGAACGCCGAAGACGAACGCCTGATATGACGTTGGCAGCGCCGGGTCAGCGTCGAAGTGGATCCATCCGAACACCAAGGGGAACGTGACGGCGCACGCGACGAGGCATCCCCAGGACATCAGAAAGTGCGCCATCCAGCGCACGTGATTGCGCCGCTCGATGAAGGTCTGGGCGACCATGTTGTTCCAGATCAGCTTTGCGAGATGCGCAAGGTTGCCGGGCAGGCTTTTGGGTCTGAGAAACAGCGCCCAGCCGCGCCGCCAGTACATCTGGGTCGGCGGCTTCTGGAGCCAGATCGAGTAACGGTAGACGATCCCGAAGGTTGCGAACACGCAGGCGCTTGTGTAGGCGATTAACGCCGGGTCGAAATGGTTCATCCGGCCGGATCCGAAGTAGATCGACGCGATGCTGAGCATCGCGCCGATCAGCGCATTGATCAGGGCCTGACGATCCAGCTTGGCGGCGTCGATCATGCCTTTTCGAGTTTCCTTGCCGGAGGTAATCAAATGTTTGCCCCCGTCGCGACGAGCCGCCCAGCCTTAGGTCCACGCAGGAAGACGAAGTAGTTCGTGATCCAGCAGACGACGCAGAAGGCGCACAGGAATACAAATCCCAGGGCGTAAGATCCCGTTTGTGTCTTGATCATCCCCAGGATGATCGGCGGGAAGAAGCCGCCGAGGCCGCCGATGGCGCCGACCAGCCCCGTGACCGCGCCCGTGTCCTTCGGGAAATGCTGAGGCACCAGCTTGAAGATGGCGCCGCTGCCGCAGCCGATACACGCTGCGGCGCCAAGCGCGCCGATGGTGAATGGGATGATGGCGCTGAACGTCATTCCCAAAACCAGGACGGAGGCGCCGAGAAATACGAACGAAAGAACCCGGGCGCCGCCGATTTTATCGCTGAGCCAGCCGCCGACCGGCCGCATCGCCGTAGCAATCAGCACGAAGCCCGCGACGCGCAGGCCGGCTTCGCCTTTGCTCAGATTAAATACTTCCTGAAGCACTTTCGGCAGACCGATCGCCAGCGCCACGAAGCCGCCGAATGTGACGAAGTAGAACAGAGAGAGCACCCACGCCAGCGGGTTCTCGGCGAGCGCCTTGAGCATTTCGCCCATCGTCTTGGGCTTGGTCGTCGACGGCGCGTCACGCGCCGCCATCAGGAAGAACACGCCGTAGACAAGCGAGATCAGCGCGAAGACTTGATAGGTCGCATGCCATCCCATCGACTGACTGAGGCGCGGCACGGCGAGCAGGGCAATGCTCTGGCCGATATTGCCGGCGCCGTAGATCCCCAGCGCCAGTCCCTGCTTCTCCGCAGGAAACCACTTCGAGGTAAATGCGACGCCGACGGAAAACGAGGTGCCCGCCATTCCCAGAACCAGCCCTCCGATCAGCAGTCCCTGATACGAATGCATCAGGCTGAGCAGAAAGGCGGCCGCGCCGGAAAAGATCAGCAGGCCGCCGAAGACGATCCGGCCGCCAAATCGATCGGCGAGCATGCCCATCGGCAGGCGCATGATCGAGCCGAGGATCACGGGAATGGCGATGAGCAGCCATGTCTGCTGCTCAGTCAGATGCAGTGTGGTCTGAAAGGTCTTGGCGATGGGGGAGATCATTCCCCAAAGCGCGAACGAGATCGCAAAAGCGATCGTGGAAAGCGTCAGTGCTTTCGCCGAGCTCGACTGAGTGTTCATGAGACGTATTTACTCCAAGCCGCTGTCGCGGTCGATCTTGTTGACATATCGCAGGAGCCATAAATTGACGAGCAGGCAGCCGGCCGACGCCAAAAATGTCGGAAGCGCCATCGCGCGATGTCCCGCGAGAAACTCCTCGCTGGCGATCGTGAGGAGCCAGAGCTGCATGAGCAGGATCACGATGATAAAGATCATCACGACGCCGATAGCCTGCGTGCGCTGCGCGGAGCGAACGTCCTTCTCCATTTTGTTCATGAGGTCTTTTCTTTTTCCCAGCCGGTGGCGTAGACCGCGCCGTTTTCGATGGTCAGCGCGATCTTGGGAAGGGGGGAAGGCGGCGGTCCGGAGCGGACATGGCCGGTGGCGGCGTCGAATGAGCCGTTATGGCACGGACAGTTCAACGCGCCGTCGCCATGGCTGTATGTCACCGGGCAGCTCAGATGCGTGCAGCGCTGCCGGAAGGCGGCGAACTCACCGTCCGCAGAACGAATAAGAATGGCCGGATCGTTGTCGGTGGGAAAGCGAAATAGCTTCACGCCGCCCACCGGCACTTCCTCCATGGTCGCAATGTGAGTGCGCGGAGTTTGGTCCTCGGCCAGCTCATGGGAGCGCCGCAGGACGAAGTATCCGTTCCCGGCCGCCATCGCTCCCGAGGCGAGGACCAAAAACCGGGTGAAGTCGCGGCGGGTGATGTAGTTATCGTCGTTCCAGCCAACGGGAAAGTCTTTGCGCCACTTCGGCTTCTTTGCCTCATTCTCCATTTACGGCGCCACCTTTCGAGGTCTGAGCTTGATATCTGAGATCTGGACATCGATCCGCTGCGTTTCTTCCGGCATCACCATATACACCTTTGTTTTGACGGTCTGGTTTCCAAACTTGAACTCGTTGACGGGGTTGCCTTTGCGGCGCTCCTTCCACTCATCCATCGGCCCGAAGTAAAGGGCCTCGGATGGGCAGACGGTGGCGCACATGGGGCGCTTGCCGACTGATGTGCGATCGTAGCACATGTCGCATTTCATCATTTGATCGAATTCGCCGTTATATTTCGGCACTCCAAACGGGCAGGCTACCACGCAGTTGCCGCAGCCCACGCATCGAGGTTTGAGTGAGGTTTGCACCACGCCGTCGGAGGTCTGTTTGATGGCGTCCGCCGGGCACACCTGCGCGCATGTCGGATCCTCGCAGTGCATGCAGACTTGCGGCGTCGTCTGCACGGTCTGCGCGCGATCGATAAACTCCAGATGGATCAGTGACTGTCCTCGGTGCGTTCCGCACTCCGCGCATCCCTGCACACAAGCCTGACAGCCGATACACCGGGCTGGATCGACGATGAACACGTTTTCTATGGACAAAATGATATCTCCCGCTGCTGCCTGCGGCCATGGCTTCTCCGGTGACTACGCCATGAAACGCACGCTGTTCAGTCTTCAGCATTCGAGTGAGCTGCCGCCGAGGTTCCTATTATAGTATGTGTATCAGTTTCGCACATCCACGGAATGGCCGGTTCTATGCTTGGTAGCACCACCGTTACCCATTGTATTACGCGCTTGCCATGAGCTTGTTTTCCGCCGCGACCGCCTTCACAAAGAGGATATTATTCTCCAGGTGAACATGCTGATGTGTGTTCTTCTCAAATGCCTCCAGGGCCTCCAGCATGGCGCGGTAGGTATTGCAGGCCCCGGCGGGCGGAGCGAAGTCATCCGTGAGCTGCCGTATTCTGCTCAAAGCCTCTCCAGAATCGTCATGCTCGGCGAGCATCACCTTGATCGGGTTCCCGAGGGAGCCGCTGTGGAATTTGGGCGGCGTCTCGGCATTGTCCATCTCGCGGCACAGCGGAAATAGGATCAGCTCCTCCTTGGCCAGATGCGCCTCGAAGTCCGGCCGCAGAACGCCAAATACTTCGCTTAGCTCCACCAATCTGTGGTCGTCGGCGCCGTGCGCACGATTGACCTTCGCGATCAGATCCGTGAGCCGGGGCAGCGCCTGGCGCACATAATCGTGATGCGCGGCCTCGATATGATCGCAAAGCTCCGTCATCGACGCCGCAGTCCAGTCCCGCTCCGCCGTATCGTCCGCTTCGGCGTCCACCGCCGTCAGTTCTTCAAGAACGGTCTTGGTATCCAAACCCTTTTCCGCGCACGCCTTGTCCAGCGAGCGGCGTCCTCCGCAGCAGTAATCGATCCCAAGATGCTCAAATACCCGCGAGCGCGCCGGTCGTTCGGCGACGAGCTGGCCGACGCTGGTTTCCAGAGAAATCGTATTCATGTCGAAAAGTCTCCTTTTGCTGCTTCCACGCAATTAATCTAATAAAAGATAATAAGATCTTTTTATCCTTTATTAATTCGCTCCGCTTTGTTAATCAGGATTATGACGTGTACGCCGGCGAAACACATCCCCCAAACGGCGGATTTTGAATGGCGGGCGCTGGCTGAAACGCAAAAACGGGGGTCAGAGCATTATGCTCTGACCCCCGATTTATCTCTGTGGTAGCGAAGAAGAGACTCGAACTCTTGACATTTCGGGTATGAACCGAACGCTCTAACCAACTGAGCTACTTCGCCGTATCAGATGGAATCTACCCCAATCGCAAGTAATTGTCAAGAGGATCATTGAGTTTTCACGAAAAAGAGACTGGCGTTGGTATAATGGCGGCAGTTTCTAGTCTTGAAAAGAAGGCGATCCTCCCATGTCCATTGTGGTGCATATCCCCCATGCCGGCATACAGATTCCCGCATCGGAACGTCAAGCATATACGGTTTCGCCCGGCGAGCTTGACGCCGAGATGCTGCGGATGACGGATCATTACACGGATGAGCTGTTTGGAGTTCAGCACGATCTGATCGCTTCAGTCGTTTTTCCCTGGAGCCGGCTGCTGGTCGATCCGGAGAGGTTTCGAAAGGATACGCAGGAGCCAATGGCGGCGCGGGGGATGGGGGCGATCTATACGCGGACGAGTTTCGGAGAGCCGCTTCGAGATGAGCCGTCGCCGGATGAGCGGGAGCGGCTGCTGCGTGCTTATTACGATCCGCACCACGCCGCGTTCGAAGCGGCGGTCGGCGCCGCGCTGGATCGTGACGATCGCTGTTTGATTGTCGACGCCCATTCGTTTCCATCCATAGCGCTGCCGTGCGATATGGATCAGGCGTCGGATCGGCCTGAGATTTGCATCGGAACGGATGCATTCCACACCCCGGCGTATTTGGCGGAGGCCGCCGCAGGGATGTTCCGAGATGATTTTTGGATCACGGAAGTCAATCGGCCTTACGCGGGGGCGATCGCGCCGATGCGCTGGTATGGCCGGGACAGGCGCGTCGATTCGATTATGATCGAGGTGAACCGAGCCACATATATGGACGAAACGACGGGAGCCAAGCTGCCTGGGTTTGACGATGCGAAATCGGCGCTTCAGACATGTCTGGGGCAAATCATCGGGTATTGGAGCGATCACTTCTGAGAGCAGTCGATTTCGACTGCTCTCAGAGGCGGTCTCTTACGCGCTCGGCAGACGGCCGAGTTCCATGAGTTTGGCCGAACCTTGCTGCGGCAGGGCGGCGGTGAGCAGCTTTTTGGTGGAGTTGTCCACAGTGGTTGTTACCTCGATCTGCCCCTCACGGCAGGAAGGGCAGCGCTTGACGATGACGTCGCAGTGGTTCTTGTCCGTGCCGGGCGCTGCGGCGGGGAGCGTGGCGGCGCTTGTCCAGTCCTGGGTGCGGACATAGCGCGTCATGTCCACGGAGCGGCTGGGGTGGGCGCGGAAGATCGTATGCGTTGTGTACCACTTCTCGCATGGTTCGCAGAAGAACGTCGCCGCGGCGCCGACCGCGACCGCCGCGGCTGCGCCCGACATCAGCACGGCTTCGAATAATTCGAGCGCATAGTACAAATTGCCACTGATCGGTGCGCCGCCCCTGTGCGAATAATCATGCGTGCTGCTGATCGAAACGCCGCTGGCGGCTTTGAGCCGGGACGCGATGCGGATTTCCTGCATCGGACCCAGTTTTCGCTCAACCAGGGCCTGCGCTTTCGGCAATGGCGTCCCAGTGGCGTCGGCAAGGTCCTGGCTGAACACGCTGACGATCATGGGGCGCAGGGCGAGACAGTCGCTGACGTAATTCGTTCCAAAGCTGATCAGGCCGGCGACTGCGCCCGCGCATGCCGCGATTACCGGGCTGCGAATCTTGTTTTTTTTGATGACGGCGGCCAGTGCGGCTCCGGCCAGGAGGCCGAACAGAATGGGCGAGACAAGAAAGAGGTTGAAGAACCCGGAGACCTTGTCGTAGACGATCCCGACGATGGGGCCGACGATCAGCGCCGCCACCCACAGCAGCGGAACTCCGCCTGGACCGCTGCGCCCGCTCGGCTTGTACTTTGGCGCCTCCTGAAGGGGCCCGGGTAAGCTCGCGTTGAGAGGTGGCGCGGTGGCGATGTCTCCTGCCGGCGCATAGCCGTCAGCGGACGCGGGATATGCGGGCGGAGGAAAGGCGTATCCCTGACCAGGATACGGATTGCCTGGATACGGATTTGCGGCCTCCTCCACGCTGTAGGGGTACTGGCTTGCCTCGGCCTCCATCGTGGGGGGCGGTGTGGCGAAGTCATTGGTCGGAATGCGTCCGCAGGCGACGCAGGGATGTTTTTCACTGGGCGTTTCCGCCCCGCACTGCTGGCAGATCATGAAGAATGGCCTTTCCGATCGTTTGCGCGATCGTTGAGAAAAGTGCGATCTAATATGCTCCTGCCGTGTGGTCTCGTGGGGATTTATGGAGAAAGTTACGAATATGATTCACGTTAACCATCCAACACAGCAGTAGTCGCGGGAGCTAAACGTGCAACGCTCGCCTTATGGACATTATACGGCTGATTGGAGATTAGGGCAAGGTGAGAATTACGCCTAATAACCAGGCGTACATTTTATTAGCTGATCCTGTCGTTCAGCGGGTTTTCAGAAGGATCGCGCGCGGGTTCAACCCTGCTTCCCGGCCGGTTCCGACAACGACGCCGGCATCGTTAATTCCCGCCGCTCGTTCGATCGTCCAAAATGTGCCCTGCGTGTAAGTCTTGGTGAGATCGACAATCGACGATCCGTTCCACAGCACCCCTCGCGTTCCCGAAGAATATTGAGACGGATTGTAAGCGAAGCCGACGATCTCTCCTCGGTTATTGACGCCAGAGGCGCTCGTTTCCGGAAAGCCCGTAATTGACGGCAGGATCGTCCGAACCGACCCGTTCCTCCAGGTAACGATATAGGATCCGATTGAGTCGCTGTCGCCTGGCTCCCCGCTGCCTTGTCTGCCGACATTCATGACTACTTGCCTTTGATCGTTGATGAAGACATCCAGGGGCATTTCTGGGAATTTGATTTCGTCCAAGAGGCGGGCTACTCCGCCAATGGTTAAGCGGATACGCGTAGCGCCATGCATCCGGATCGCCTCGACGCGATCTCCCTGGCTATTCTCCGCATAGAGCCTTGCGTTTGACATCCGAAACGTCTTCCCCGGCGTGTAGACTCCCACTGCGGCTTTGTATTCACGGGTTCCGAAGCCCATGGATTCGTTCACGCCCAGCCCAACCGTAACGCCGGCGTTATTGATATGCCTGGCGCTGGCGCAGAGATATCCGGGAAGCGACCCAAGATCTCGAATGGCCCCATGATCCCATAGCACCGCGTTGTACTGCCCGCGTTCGGTTCCAAGGATTTCGCCCCCATCCGTATCGCAATCCCCAGCGATCACACCGGCGTCATTGATGCTATAGGCGATGCTGTTTGCGGGAGGGGAGCTTGGGTCGCTTCGATTCAAGAGCATCGGCAGCTTCGCCATATGGCCGTGACGCCAGAGGAAGGCGGTGGAGTTAGCTTGGCCGACAACATCGCCGGCGTTGTTGATCGCCATTGCCGCGCTTGTCTGCCCTCTCATGGAGCCAAGATCGACGATTGTGGACTGCATTCCGCCGATGACGGAAACTATGCAGAAAGGAAGAATGATTGCGGACAGAATTACGGCGACAAATGCTCGATCGTGTTTCATCAAATCTTGCTTTCGGCGATGGGCGGATCATCTTATCCGTCCGACGAGGCGATCTTGCGCAGTTCGGCGAGGATGACGTGGTTGCCGGGATAGGCGCGGGCGGTGTAGCGGACCTTGCCCGCGCGGTCGATGATCACGATCGTGGGGACGTGGGCGATGTTGTACTGCGTGGAGACTTGCTTTTGATTGTCCAGAAGAACGGGGAAGGGGACTTTGCCCCCGTCTGTTCGATTTTGGAACTCGGGCAGACGGGCGCCGTCGACACTGATGGCGACCAGACGGAATCCCAGTTCGTCCTGTCGCGGGGCGAGTTCGCGCAGGGAGGGCATCTCGGCCTTCCAGGTGTCGCACCAGAAGGCCCAGAAATTGAGCACGACGATTTTGCCCTGATAATCCGACAGCGAGACGCGCTTGCCCTGGATATCGGCGAGGGTAAAGCTTTGCGCCTGACTGCCGATCGCGGGGCCGTCGGC
>NZ_JBDSQY010000104.1:0-6939 GCF_039929585.1 Capsulimonas sp. | reverse complement strand
GATTCGGCAGTGAGATGTCGGAAGCGCTGGATCTCAATGCGCTCGGCGCCTGCGTGGTCAAGAGCACGAGCCGCGAGCCGCGCCTCGGCAACCCGACTCCGCGTATCGTCGAAACATCCTCAGGGATTTTGAATGCGATCGGTCTGCAAAACGGCGGCATCGACAACTTCATTGAAGAGAAGCTGCCGTTTCTGCGCCAATACGATGTCCCGATTATCGTCAACTTGGTCGGCTACGAAGTCGCGGATTATGTTTATCTTGCCGAGCGGCTGACGGAAGCGGGCGGCGTGCACGCCTTGGAGATCAACATCTCCTGCCCGAACGTCAAGCACGGCTGTGACTTCGCGGTCGATCCGAAGCTGACGTTCGAATTGATCACCGCGCTGCGCAAGGCCACGGATTTGACGCTGATCACCAAGCTTTCGCCCAATGTGACGGATGTGGTGAGCGTGGGCCGGGCGGCGGCGGACGCCGGATCGGACGCGCTCTCGCTGATCAATACGCTGCTTGGCACCGCGATCGACATCCGCAAGCGTAAGTTTCGGCTGGCGAACGTGACCGGCGGCCTGAGCGGCCCGGCGATCAAGCCGGTCGCGCTTCGGATGGTCTGGCAGGTCCATCAGGCGCTGCCGAATATCCCGCTGGTCGGGATGGGCGGCATTGTGACCGCCTATGACGCGATTGAGTTCCTGCTCGCCGGCGCGACAGCGATCGCTGTCGGCACCGCAACATTCATCAACCCAACGGCCGCAATCGATGTGGCGACAGGGATCGAGAAGTTTCTGGAAGAGCAGGGGATTGAGGATGTCAATGAGCTGATCGGCTCCGTAACGCGATAGCCCAAAAGACAAAACGCCCGCCGGACTGAGCCGGCGGGCGTTTGCTTATTTTCGGAAATTTTCGAGAGTTTTAAAATATTATAGCGATACTGCGTGTTCGGCGTCGGTTCAGACGTCGACAACTTCTTCCAGGCTCACGTTGTCCGCGTCGCGCTGCTTGCGTGCGACATAGCGTCGTCCGGTCTTCGGGTCGTTGCCTTCCCAGGGATACTTGCCGCCAGCTGAGGCTCCGGGTCCGACAGTAACCATCATGGGGTCCAGAACGGGCTTCATGCGATTGAAGATCTCGGCGTAATCATTCTCGGCGTCCGAAAAATAGCGGTTGGCCGCCGAATTCCATTCCACGGGAACGATACCAATCTGATTGAGCTTGGGCATAATGTCCTCCTTCAGTATTTTGTTCAGGGAGTGAATTGGATACTCCCTCAACTATTATACCGCATTTCATATAATAATGTTCGGCGAATATTATAAATTCTTTAGATAGCAAACATACCGGATTTTCTCCCTCTCAAATGCAGCTGCTTCAAGCGGCCTTGAAAATCGTCGCGAGTGTCCCGCAAGGCGCTCAAATCGCCGTGGATCTGGCGCGCCGTCGCCTGCGTTTCGACGCGCGCCTGACCGATCGCGCGCAAACGACGATGCTGAGGACGATCGTGCTGGGGCCGGAGCCGTTTCACGGCGAGGCAGAGTGGGCGGCGGTTTCGCTGGCTGGAACGCTCGTACATGAGCATTGGCACACGCGTCAAAATCCGCTTTGGAAATCGTGGTCTTTCTGGGCGGGCATATTGACGCGCACGCACCCAATGCTCCGATACGAGCAACCGGCGTACGCCCGCCAGATTGGTTTTTTAGAAGAGTTGGCGCGTGTGTCGCCAGCGCACACGCCGTTCGCGCGCGCCGAAGCAGAAGAAGTACGGGCGGCGTTCGCGCTGCATTACAGGGGAGAGCTTATGTAGTTTGCGGGGGCATGACATAAGATTGCTCGGATAGCCGGCGAATAAATTGTTCCTGTAAATTATGCTGTGATGAGCAGCCCATGGTTTGAGCTTGTTTGCCAGTTCCCATTGAGCAGCGCCGTGTGCAGCAACGCCAGCGCCTTACTGCCGCGGTCACTCCAACTCATCGCCTTCTGTTTCTGGCGTTGGCCAACAATTTGGTCAACGCCTTTTTCCATGCGGCCACTGCCAATCGATTTGCCAGCATCGCGCCGCTTCTCGTAATCGATGATTTCCCAAGCGTGCTTCTCTAAATAGCCGATCAAATCATCGCGCACCTTCCCATTGCGTGGTGTGAGACCATCGCGCAAATACACAATCGCTTCTCCTACGTTTCCGCGCCAGAGCAAAGGCAGTAAACGCCTCAGATGGGCGATCTTCTCGTCTTTGGTGCGTGAGATCATCGTCATCTTCTCACGCACCTTTTTGCAAAGATGAAACCAGTCCAGAACGACCGTGATGGCGTGACCGAAAATCTGAAGTAATTGGGTACGGATCGAACTGGCCCCATCAGTGATCGCAACTACGGATAAGCTTCCCGAGAAGAAGCCTTCGTCGGAAGGGACACAGCCATACTCCCGACGTAAAAATGCACGCGACAGATCGACCAAGGAGATCCGTTCTGTCCCATCAGATCCGATGGCCGATGTCACATACTCAAATCCGCCAGCACGTCGCTCCAGCATCACCACATCGGTACTCACACGCCCTGACGCGGTTTGTTTCGAACCAAAAGGACGAACTTCCAACGCAGGAACATAAGGATGTGATGTTTTTTCTGATGTGATTTCTTCTAACTGTGTTTCTTTCTTGGAGGCGCTCAAGCGCTTCGGTTTTTGACGCGTCACAAGAATGGCGTCGGTGTAAACCAGCACCTCGGGATCGGAACTATAAACGTCGACCTGGGTATTGATGAGAGGCATGGAGCCCATAGTTTCCAAGGCTTGCTCCTGCAAGTCCCGGCTAATGGCGCAGGCCTTGGCTTCCACAATATTCCAGATGCTTTGGTCGCAAAGAAGACGTTGGCCCGCAAGACGCTCCACCAAATCCGCGACTTCTGAGTAGCTGACTTTGGTGCTATAGAAACAGCACAACTCGCGCAGGCCAACACTCAGATGGCAGCCGATATTGCTCTCTTTATTGCTCTCTTTTTCTATGTCCGTTTCTTGAGAGCCGGCTGCTGTTCCGTTTCGTTTCTCCTCACTTTTGAGAGAGGAGGAAATGAGCTTGAGAGAAACGCTTTGTCCTGCCGAGCTTAAGAGGCGTTGTTTGCGCCACTGAAACTGGCCATGGATCGTCTTCACGGTGACGGGGGTTGTTCCGTTGCAGCGTACTGCGTGTCTTTTTTTTCCTGTTCGACTTGTTCGTGTTGAGCCGCGTGTATCAGCTTGGCTTCGAGCGCAGGAAGCGCGGCGATACGAAACGTCTCGACGGAAGCCTCGATCTGATCGAGATTTTGGCAGACGCTATCGAGCAAGTAAACTTGTTCGGGCGAGGATCCCAAGGGTTGACCGTCATCATCTTCCACAATAACTCGGATACGCGGCATAGTTCCCTCCGCTCATTCGTCTCAAGAAAGGAGTTTGAAGAAAACGGATCGTTTGAAGAAAACGGATCGAGAGAGCAGTCCCTCGATAGGATCAAGATACCCATCACATCATTATTTACAGGAACAATTTATTCGCTGGCTACTCTAAATGCTCTTCCAAGAGCGTGTGTCGCACGCCCCATATCGTCCGCGCAGACGACGGCCGAAATTACCGCCGCCGAATGCGCCCCAGCGCGCGCAATCTCTGCGATATTCGACAGATCAATGCCGCCAATGGCGACAATGGGGAGATGGGGGAATGCACTTGCAATCTCATGCATGCGCTGTGTGCCGACGGGCGCGCCCGCGTCGACTTTCGTTGTCGAGCCGTAGATCGCTCCGACGCCGAGATACGAAGCGTGAGGCGCGAGTGACGCGGCCTCCTCCACGGAACTGACGGAGACGCCGACGATTTTGTCGGGACCGAGCAGCCGGCGCACATCGGCGACGGACATGTCGTCCGGCCCGAGGTGCACTCCGTCGGCGCCCGAGGCGAGGGCGACATCCACGCGGTCATTGACGATCAGCAGAGCGTTCGCGGCGTGCGCCATCCGGCGCAGCTCTCGCGCCAATTCGATCAGTTCCGGCGTGGCCCGATGCTTGTCGCGCAGCTGTACGACACGGCTTCCGCCGCGCAGAGCCGCCGCCACAATCTCCTGAGGCGAACGGTCTGGACGCAGATCGGGGTCAGTCAGAACATACACCCCGCCAATCTTCTTCAATCTCTCTGCGTGCGCCGCCTCGTCTCTCTTTTGAATGCTTAATGGCGAAGGATAACCGCGTCCTTGACCGATGACGACAGGATTGTTCAGCGCTCGGACGACGGCTGCCTTCGCCCGAGAAGCGCCTTGGTTTAGTTCCATTCCCATACCTAAATAAGTCGCGAGCGCGCTGGAGAACAGGCATCCCGTGCCGTGCGTGTGCGTCGTGTCCACGCGCTCTCCATTCAGAATTTGAGCGCCATGCGGCGTCACAAGAATGTCCGTCGGCTCACCGGCGAAGTGTCCGCCGGTAATCAGCGCCGCTCGCACTCCTAGCGCAAGCAGCGCATTGCCAGCTCGAACGGCGTCTTCCGTCGCCCTGATTGCGGTCCCCGTCAAAATTTGCGCTTCATCAAGGTTCGGCGTGACGACAGCGCATAGGGGCAGGAGCATTTGAACGAGAGCGGTGCGGCCCGTTTCGTCCAGCAAATGTGCGCCGCCGGTGGACGCCAGCACGGGATCGAGCACGACATTGGGCAGCGTGTATTGCGACAGAATACGAGCGACTATCTCAACTTGCTCCGCGCCGCCGAGCATCCCGATTTTGACGGCGTCGGGCCGTGTGTCTTCAAGAAGAACATTCAATTGGTTCGCCAGAATGGAGGCGGGCGTTAGAGCAACGCTCTGGACGCCGAGGCTGTTCTGGCTGGTCAGCGCGGTAATGGCAGAAAGTCCGTAACCGCCGAGCGATTCGATGGCGCGCAGGTCCGATTGGACCCCGGCGCCGCCACTGGGGTCCGAACCGGCGATTGTGAGAACGATGGGTGTTTTCATTTCGTGTTGTGAAATCGGCTGGGATCGAACGCCTTAGGTGGGTTGTGCCCGCCTAAAATACATGAGGTCAGGAGATCGGCGGTCTGCGGCGCCAGAAGAATACCATTGCGTCCGTGGCCGGTCGCCGCGTAGATGTTCTTTCCCCTGGACATCCGCCCGAGGATCGGCAGTCCATCGGGGCTTGCGGGACGCAGGCCCGACCATCCCGACAGCAGCGCCAGTCCGCTCAGGGCGGGGACGAGCGCTTCGGCGTCCAGTCGCAGACGTGAGATGGTATACGGATGTGTCTCGGGATCGAACTGCGCTTCCGGCTCCTCTGTGGCGCCGAACACCAGTTCTCCATTTTCGCGCGGCACAAGATAACAATCGCCCGCACAGATCGTATGCCGCAGCGGTGACCCGCTGGAAGCGTCGAGCGCGCCCAGATGTCCCTTGAGCGGCGTGACGGGCAGCACAGCCTTTGGAAGCAACTCGGCCAGCGAACCCGACCAGGCGCCGCCGCAAATCACCAAATGGTCACAGGAGACAGCCCGCGCGTCCGTATGGACGGTGTATAACTCAGAAGCGTCACCGTCAATTTTCGTGACACTTTCCCCTGAATAGATCGCGGCGCCGGCGTGTTTCGCCGCCTTCTCCAGCGCTTCCAGAAGCAGGCGCGGCTGGATGTGCTGTTCAGCGGGCGACAGAATGGCGAGCAGGGCGTCGGGCGTCAGTTGTGGTTCGGCTTCGCGTAAATCTTCGGGCGTCAGCATCTCTAAGGGTAAGCCGAGATGCGTGCGACGGCGGAACATCGCCTTCAGTCGTTTGGCTTCGTCTTCATCTCTCGCAATGCGTAGGATACCGGCGCCCTCGATTTGCAGCGGCGACTTCACTAACTCGGCGATTTCCTGTACGAAGCCCGAATACTTTTCCAGGCTTGCCAGACCGAGATCGAGAAGAGTGCTTTCGCTGGCGGCATCGGACAATGGGGCCAGCATCCCGGCCGCCGCGTGGGTGGCCTGTCCCGGCAGCTTGCTGTCGATCACCGCCACGCTCGCTTTTCGCTGCGACAAACGCCACGTGAGCGACATTCCGATCACGCCGCCGCCGATCACCGCCACATCGAAATGTTTGGCTTTGGACATATGCTAGCCGCCCGCCATCATTTGGACGATCTCCAGCACGTCGCCTTCCACTAGGCTTGTCTCGGTGTATTGGCTGCGGGGAACGATCTCGCCGTTGTGCTCCACGACCACCATTTTGGAGGGCAAACTGCGCTCTTCCAAAAACGAGCCGATTGTTGCATTGTCTACGCAGATGCGTTCCTCACCATTCACAATAATCTTCATGTTTTTTTTCTCAATGTTTCTTGCCAGCCGCCTCGTCCAGCGCCGCCCGGTACGCCGCTGCGGCGGCGCGGGGATTGTCGGCGAGCATAATGGGGGACAGCACCGCGACGCCGGCCGCGCCGGCGTCCAGGCAATCCGCGACATTCTCTGGAAGTATCCCACCGATCGCGATGACGGGAATCCTCACCGCCTGGCAGACGGCGCGCAGGAAATCCAGGCCCGCCGGCGGCAGATCCGGATGGGAGCGTGAGGCGAAGATCGTCCCCGCCACCACATAATCCGCGCCTTCGCATTCTGCGGCGACTGCCGTTTCCAAGCAATGCGCCGATCGTCCGACCAATGCGTTTTTGCAGAGCGCTCTGCGTGTTTCTGCCACCGTCTCCGGGCACGATTCGGGCAAATGACGGCCGTCCACTCCAAGTCGCACCGCGATCTCCCCAAGCGCGTTGGCGATGACGCGCGCCGGCCATGCGGCTTGACGCAGTGTCGATGGCAGTGCGGACCCGCCCGCGCTCTTGTCCCGCCACTGCACGATATCTACCCCGCCCGCCACGGCTTCAGACACAATTGTGTCTAAATTGGCGTGCGGCTCGGTGACGAGCATGAGGATTCGGCCCCCCTGCCCCCCAATCCTGGGGGAGGAGGTTGGCG
>NZ_JBDSQY010000103.1:0-31543 GCF_039929585.1 Capsulimonas sp. | reverse complement strand
GGCCGGCTGGTTGGGCGCCGATTAGCTGTGAGATTCGCGGGGGGCGTCGCAGGATTGGTCGATGATTAATATCCGCGCGCCAATGACTTCGGCGTGATGCAGACCCCAGTCGCTCACGGCGCCGATTGCATCCTTGAGACGCCGCCCATGCTCCGTCAGCGAATAAGTCACGGCGGGCGGGATTGTCTCGGTTACCTGGCGCGCCACCACGCCGCTGCGTTCGAGCTGGCGCAGCTGTTCGATCATCACTTTTTCGGTGACGCGCGGAATGGCTCGCCGCAGTTCCCCCGATCGAAAGTCGTGCTGGCTGAGATGCCATACGATCACGGGCTTCCATTTGCCGCCGATCGCCTCCAGCGCGGCTTCGACTGGACAATTGAAGAGAAGTTTACGGTTATCCATGTGCTTACTTTATAGTGCGTACTTGTCAATTTGTCAATACTATCGCACAATAGGCCAACGGTAAAGAGTGACAGGAGAACCAAGAGTATGAAGATCGGAATCATCGGAGTGGGCAATATGGGCGGAGCGTTGGGCGCCGCCTTCGCCCGGCAAGGCCACGAAGTGATGTTCAGCTTCTCGCGCAATCCCGATCAGATCCAACGGGCTGCGAAAAAGGCAGGGGCGACGGCGACCGTCGGCTCTCCGGCGGAGGCCGTCGCCTTTGGAGATGTCGTGCTGCTTGCCGTTCCATGGGGCGCCGTCCGCGTAGCGCTGGAGGCCGCCGGTCCGCTGGAAGATAAAATCTTAATCAGCTGTGTCAACCCATTGACCCCGGATTATCGCGGATTGGAGATCGGCACGACGACCTCCGGCGCGGAAGAAGTCGCCAAAATCGTCCCAAAGGCGCGCGTTGTGGAAGCGTTTCTCAATATCTTCGCCGGAATTCTGGAGTCCGGATCGACGAAGTTCGGGGATGATCTTCCCTCGGCCTTTTATTGTGGAGATGACGCAGAAGCGAAGGTTGTGGTGCGGGAGCTGATTTCGGACATTGGGCTGGAGCCGATCGACTCGGGGCCGCTGCAAAATGCGCGTCTTGTGGAGCCCGCCGCCGCGCTGGTGCTTTATTTGGGCGTGTTTCAAGGGATGGCGCGCGAATGGAGGCCGGGAGAGTTTACGGACCTATCGATCAAGCTTTTGCGTCGATAGGTTAGAGCGCGGTTTAAGTCTGAGGCAAAATCGAAGGAGGTTCCTGTGCTTCGCTTTTCGCGTCTTTTTCTTCCTGAACCATGGCGGGGCCGTCGCTGCTTTTTCGCGATTCGGGCTTGTTCTGCTCGGTCTCCGTGGAGATGGACGCCTTGACGACCCGCTCCGCGCGCCGGATGGAGACGACGTCGGTTTTGAGCTGTGGGAAGATATGCACCAGCACGACCTGGAGCGCGGCGGCGATCGGGACTGCGAGCAGCGTGCCGGGGATGCCCATCAGCGTGCCGCCCGCCATCAGCGCCCCCAGTGTCAGCAGTGGGTGCAGGTTGACGCTGCCGCCGATGATGCGGGGGGCGACGATATTGTCGAAGACCACCTGATGGATCAGGATCATCACGGCGGTGACGATCAGCGCGGAAGTGGGCCCATGCGCGATCAGTGCGACGCCGCCGATCATCAGTGTGGAAACGAACGCGCCGAAGTAGGGAATCGTATAGAGAATGCCGGCGGTGACTGCGAGGGAAAGCGCGTAATCCGTGAGCCCGGCCACTCGGAGCACGATATAGATGATGGTAATGTCCAGCAGCATCACCAGCATCATGCCGCGCACATAGTTGCCGAACACGGCGATCACTTCCGTGACGATGGTCAGAATATCGTCACGCCGCTCGCGCGGCGCCAGGATCAGCAGTTTGCCCAGGATCTTATGGAAATCCAGCAGCAGAAAGAAGGTCATGATCGGCACGATCACGACCCAGACCAGATTCTCCGCCCATGCGGGCAGATTGTCGCGCATCCAGGTCATCCCCTTGCCAAGGAGTTCGGGGAGATGCTTCGCCTGATCGACCACCGGGTTGCGCAGGACTTCCGGCACATGGTGGTGTTTCATCACCTGGGAGACGTACGCCGCGACTTCCTGAGGATTCCCGTGAAGGACTTCCTTGGGCAGCAGGTTGATCAGCTGGGACATCTGCCCGCTGGCGAGCTGATTTAAGCTTCGGACAATCAGCGCGCACACGCCCAGAAACAGGATGTAGATGATCGCGATCGCCAGGCCCCGGCGGTATCCGCGCCGCTCCATGCGGTCTACTTCGGGAATCAGAGTCATAGCGAAGATGGTCGCCACCAGGAAGGGGGGGATCAGGGCGCGCAGGGCGAAGAGCAGCCAGAGGACGACGGCGATGGCGCCCAGATAGGCAAGAATCGTGAAGAGGGAAACGACTTTTCTCTGATCGAACGATGGGATGGGGGGAAGCAAAGCGAGCAAGCCATTCTCAGGAGGACTTGTCGCCGCTCCCGCCGATCATGGGAAGGCCGATGAAGGTGCGCGGACCGAGATCCTCTTCCTCCAGCTCTTCCTCTTCAATAATGATATGGGTTCCTAAGAGTTCGAACAGATCAAACAAATTCCGGTTGGAATTGTCCTGAACGACGTAATTCGCCGCGACATCGTTAAAGTACAGAGGCTTTCGGCTGAGCGGGCCGGCGATCGTGAGCCACTCCGCGAAGACGAGGGCGGCGGTGCTGGAGGGAACGCCGCTCGGATCGCGATCAGCGAAGTCCTTGAGCGTCTGTCCTAAGGTGATCGTCTGTTCGATGAACGACGGGTCTGTGGGCTGGCTAGACATAAGCAGGCGTCAGATTTTCCAGGTGGTCTTCGACCCGCGTCAGCACCTTCAGGCGCAGGGCTTCGATGGCCGTGTCGCGTACGCCAAAGTAGTTGATCGTCGTGTAGCCGCCAAAGGTCTTGAAGCGCTCGTAAGTCGAGAAACGGGAGGAGTTTACCGGCACGGAGATGGACTCATTGGTGTCCGAGTCCAACACTTCCAGATTCTTGATAAAGCTGGTGATCCCGTCGGTATCCTTGATCCGCTCATTGTAAGATAGGCGGATCAGGTACTGCTTGCCGCCGCGCGTCGTATATCGTTCCGTGATATCCATGGGAATATTGTACACCTAAAAACGGCGTTTCCGTTTGCCTTTCACGCCGCTCACGCTCTTTTCCATCGGCTTTTCCTGCCGCGTCGCCGTCTTCAGCGCGCCGATGGAGATCGGCGCGGGATCGCGCAGCTTATCGGCCCAGGGGCCAGGGCGGTTCTTGAGCACGAACTGCCGCGTCCGCTCGGCCTTTGCTTTATCGCCGGCGCCGGCGTAGGCTTTCGACAGTAAATAATGCGCCTCGCCCGTGCTGTCCAAAAATCGCTGAGTCGCTCCTTCGAATGGATCGAGCGCCGCGACGGCTTCGCGCCAGGCGCCGCGCTCCACGAAATCGCGGCCCATCTTGAGCCGCGCGCCGAAGAGCTTGCTCACTCCCAGAAAAAAGAAAGCGAACACCGGCAGCATCGACACGAAATCGATGACTTTGTGCCACTTCCAGTAGGGACTGTGCTCATTGTTGAACTGCGCCATCAGCAACGGTGTCAGAAACAGCAGGGCGAATACCGCAATGCCGTAGCGCAGAATGATTCGTCCGAGCAATCGGTCCGCTTGTTCGTTGATGATCGGCTGGTCGGCGGGGCGTTTTGTGTTGGGTTTTGTGGGAGCGGGCATAGGAAATTTCTCAACGGGATTCTAGCATTTCCCGCACGCATTGTCAACGTGGCGATTGACATGGGGTACGCCTCATTGTATATTGTGATGGCGAATTATGAACCATTGAAATGGAAAGGTTCGAGGAGTTAGGCAAATTTGGCGGCGATCACCATCAAGAATTGCGGGATCCGCGTTCGGCATGACCGGGACTTCCAAATCGATCGGCCATTTGGAAGCGGAGATTATGTTCTGCTGCACTTTATCAGTCCGGTCGTCGTCCGCGACAAGGATGGTCTCCAGACGGTCAGTTCGAACGCCACAATCGTGTACACGCCGAAGTTTCCACAATACTATCACTGTCCCGAGGATCGAATCGATCACTCATGGCTGCACTGCCTGGGAGACGGCATGGAGGACATGATCCAGCGCTATCACATCCCACAGAACACGGTCATGCACATCGGTTCTTTGGGAGAACTTACGCCGTTTCTTCAGTCGGTCCGGCACGAACAGCTGTACCGTGAGCCATATTGGGAGGAATCTGTCGCCGCGAAGACCGAGGAATTCTTTTTGTCGCTGGGACGCACCATCCTCAAGCGCCATATTACTTCGCTCACGCCGTATCAGGACGAACTCCAGGAGGGAATCCGGAATGCCCGGGCTACGGCGCATTCGGATCTCGCGCGACGGTGGACAGTTGCGGAGATGGCGGCGCTTGCGAACCTCAGCACGTCGCGCTTCACGGCTCTGTACAGCCGATTCTATGGGGTCAGCCCGATTGATGATTTGATCGCTTCCCGCATTCGGCAGGCGATGTTCCTGCTCCAGACAAACTCGGCGACCGTGGATACGATCGCGCAGGAGTGCGGCTTCAGCAGTCCAGAGCACTTCAGCCGCATCTTTCGTCAGCGCAATGGATCCTCGCCCCGGGATTATCGGCAGATATCACACAGAAACGCCGGCGATTGAACGTTCGATTGTGAACGCGCAATCGCCGGCGGTTTTATTTTTCGGCTGCAGTCCCCTCTTATCCCACCTTCCATTCTAGAAGCCCGCCGGAGACTTTGTCTTGAAGTTGGACTTCGAGGCGCAGGGCGCTGGTCGTGATAGGGGTGAATGTGACCGTATTGTATTTGTCGGGCGCGACTCCATAAGCGGAGGCGCCGGTGACGGGTTTCCAGCTTGCGCCGTCCTTGTAGAGCAGGCGCCAGGATTTGGGAACGCGGCACTCGCCATGGCCGGTGTCGTCGAACCAGTAGGCCGAGGCGGTGGAGATCGTCTTCGGCTTTCTGAAATCGTACTGCGCCCACTCCTGGGTTCCGGTGTGGTCCCACCAGGTAAAGCGCGGAACGCCCATGTCATAGGACTGCTTCGGCTCCATGTTGTCGCTCAGCGCGTCGAGGCTGTCGTTGACGTGCGATGCGGAGGCGATCGTATCGGGGAGGACAGGGGTGAGCCATTCATGGGCGTCCGCGCCGCCGCCGATGGTTGGGAAGGACGTGATCCGCAGGCGCGCGGCGGCCATGGGGATCAGTGTCACCGTCTCGGTTGGCTCCTCAGATTTGACCGGGCTCATTTGCAGCGGAGTGACGACCTTTTCCGAGTCCGCGATCCAGTTTGGGATCTTCTTCGCCTTGACCCGCAGATGGATGGGCGATGTTTCGTGTGTGAATGGGTTCGCGGCGACGGGGCCGCCTTTCTGGGCCACATCGAAGGAATGCGCTGGATTGGATTTGTCCAGAACGAGACCATAGTTCCACGGCGTTTGCGGCAGGACGGAGTATTCCGGCCACTGATCGGTTCCGGCGTACTTTTCCCACTGCTCGCCGATGGCCAGCGAGTAGGTGATTGGGCCGCGATCGACGGAGACGGAGTTCTTGTTCTTGGTCCAGGTGCGTACACTGACTTTCATCGGCAGATGCAGCGCCACCGTGTCGTTGTTTTTCCATTCGCGGTCGACGATCAGGTAGGAATTGGGAGCGGCCTTGGCGGCGAGCGGCTTGCCGTTCACTCGAACAGTCGCGTTCGAGCACCAGCGCGGAATGCGCAGGTAGAGCGGGAACGAGACGGTCTTGGGAGACTTGATCGCCAGATGGATCGTGTCGCCGAAGGGATACTCGGTCGTCTGCGCGATTGTGATCGAGGTTCCATCGCCGACCTTCGCCGTCACGTCGGACGCCGCGTACAGGTTGGCGGCGAGGCCCTTGTCTGCGGTCGCATGCCAGAGGTTCTCCGCGTAATACGGCCACGCCATGCCGTAGTTGTGTGGGCAGCAGCGATAGTTGTGCACGCCCGGCTGGAAGGCGAGCATGGCGAAGTTGTTCTGGTACTGCTGATGTGTTTTGTTGTCGTTGTCGATCTGCACGCAGTTCATTGTGGTGATATAGTGCAGCGACTTCTGCTCGGGATCGTACGAAGCCGGCAGCATATTGAACGCCAACTCCTCGCAGCGGTCCATCCAGATTGGCTCGCCGGTCTGCCGGGTCAATATCTGGAAGCTCAGCATGTACTCGGCGATGCCGCAGGTTTCGAAGCCCTGGCGCGGATCGCCGTAGCCATGGCGCGCGTTTTCGTCGCCGGCGAAGCCGCCGCCGGCCATCTGGCCGAACTCACCCATGACTTCAGCATAGCGCTGCTTGGTGGCGCTGAGAAACTTGCCGTCTTGGGCAATGACGCCGTATTGGGCCGGCTCGCGGAAGCCCTGCGCGAAGTTAACGTTGTGCAGGCTGGCGATGGTATTTGTCCAATCCGCCGAACGCTCGTGGATCATCTTGACCAGATCGATCAGGAAGGCGTCGCCGGTGCGATTGTAGAGCCAGTAGATGCTGTCGATGTTATCGCCCCAGCGCACTCCGGCCCAGCTTTTGCCGAATGTTTCGGGGCGCTGTTTGCTTTGGAACTGGAAGAACTTCGTCAGAAATGGGATGACTTTGGGATCGCCGGTCACTTCGTGATACGACCGGATCGCATAGAGCGCGGGCATATGCGGCCAGAAGTCCGGATCGCCGTCCAGACCGGTGCGGGCGCGGCGTGGGCCGAACCACCCGTCGGGCTGCTGGCTTGCGATCATGCCCGTGATCCACTTGTTGGCGAGGGCTGTCACACGAGCGTCGCCAGTCACATAGCCGAGATCGGCCAGTCCACGCAGCCAGTATGTCACTTCTTCCCATCCGTCATCCGCATTGGGATCTACCCAGCCGTTGCCTTCATATTTTAGGAAATCGGAGACTTCGGGGTAACGGCCGCAAACGCCGTTGACTTCCAGATCGAGCTGATGGCGCAGCCATCCCCTGGGCTTCACGGCGCCCACGGGAAGTTTCAGAAACACGGATGGGGCAAGGGGGGCGCGGTTCGGCGTGTAGAAGCCGCCGGCCTGATCGGTGCCCGCGACCGCGACGCTCTTCACGCCGTTCGTGGCGGACTGAGTGTCCTTCGAACTATATCCGGCGAGCGCCGCGCCGCCGGCGGTGGCCAGGCCCAATTTGAGAAAATCCCTACGCTTCAATGAATAACTCCTTTGCGCGTCGCCGGTAGTTCTGGTCGGATTAAGCTGCGACGGTGGCGACGGGACGAATGCCTGTTTTGGGGCGTTCGTCACCTGAAAATTATATCATTGAGGCGTGGGAGGAGTCCATAGAACACAAGCACACTTGTTCGTAACAATCGTGACATGGACGCGGGGACTTCGCGGAATTGTCCTGCAAAGTCCCTTTTTAGGGCGTTCTTAGCGCTCCGTATAGTGCCGGTCGGGCAGAGCGGCCAGCGTTTGCGCGGCCTGCTCGGCGGTCAGATCGCGCTGGGCTTCGGCCAGCATCTCGTAGCCGACCATGAACTTCTTCACGGTCGCCGATCGCAGCAGCGGCGGGTAGAAGTGCGCGTGCAGCTGCCAGTGCGATTGGTCGTCCTCGGTGGCGGTCGGCGCGCCGTGCCAGCCCATGGAGTAGGGGAACGAGACTTCAAAGAGATTGTCGTAACGGGAAAGCATCCGCTTCAGAATGTCTGCGAGGCCATCTCGCTCGGCGTCCGTCAGGTCCGGCAGACGCAGCACGTGGCGGCGCGGCAGCAGCAGCGTCTCATAGGGCCATACGGCCCAGAAGGGGATCAGGGCGACCCAGTGGTCGTTCTGCGCGACAATGCGCGATCCGTCTTTGATCTCGCCGTCGAGATAGTCCACAAGCAAAGGCGCCTCGTGCGTTTGGCGATACGCGCGCTGCGTCTTGTCTTCCATGGCGGCTTCATTGGGCAGAAAGTCGCTCGCCCAAATTTGGCCGTGCGGGTGGGGATTGGAGCATCCCATGATCTCGCCCTTGTTTTCAAAGACCTGCACCCATCGGTATTTTGCGCCAAGCTCTTCGGTCTGCGCCGCCCAGACATCCACGACGCTCCGGATGGCGTCCACCGGCATCACGGGCAGCGTCCAGTCATGGCGCGGCGAGAAGCAGATCACGCGGCATTCGCCGGAAACCGCCTGAGTGTGGAACAGAGTGTCCGTGCTTGTGTCGGGATCATGAGGCTGCGGCATCAGCGCCGCATAGTCGTTTTGGAAGACAAACGCGCCCTTGTAGGCAGGGTTCGTCTCGCCGCCGGCGCGCTCGTTACCGGCGCAAAGGTAGCATTTAGGATCGTACGAGGGACGCTGCTCGCGCGCCGCTGTTTCCTGCTTCCCCTGCCAGGGGCGCAGCGTGCGGTGGGGCGAGACAAGGACCCATTCGCCGGTCAAAGCGTTTAACCGCCGATGAGGAATATCTGTGCGTAGCGTCATGGCAGTCCTTCGAATTCGAGATTGATCGTTTTGACCCGGCGGGCGCGATTGTGTCCCAGCCGAAATCACTCCCTTATTGTGACATGAAACGGTCAATAATCGCAAAAAGACCCCAGGTAAACGTTTCGAATTTATATTTAGGGTGCAAAACAGCAACTTTTTGCTGTTTGTGTCTCCAATCCAGGTGCTAGCGATGGCGAGGGTAATCCATACGATTCAATGCGGGGTCTCACAGGATGGAAAGTGAGCGATCTCATGGCGCGTATGGTATAACAAGAATACTGTAACGGAATGCGTCGCCATAAGAGAATGTTCACGTTTTCTCTTTCATAGTTTTTGAATTCCGGGCTACGTATATGCTTCCCAATCGTGGGCCTCGCCAGTCGATATTCAATTGTAGTCAAATTTAGACGGGCCTCTATGTCTCAACCTTCGACCGAATTATTAGATCGTGTGCTCATCAGCAAAGACCGGGGCGCGCCGCTGCACATGCAGGTGCGGGGAGTGCTGCGGGATATTATTGAAAATCAGTGCGTGGACGGTCAGGCGTTTTGGACCGAAACGATGCTGATGGACAAACTGAACGTATCGCGCGCCACCGTGCGTAAGGCGCTGGCGGATTTAACCCGGGAAGGGCTGCTCGTGCGCAAGGCGGCGCTCGGTACGACGGTCAGTAAAAAGATGGTCGCGAACACGCTTGGCGTTTTCGTTCACCAGTATAACTCGGATTATCAAAGCGAGCTTCTGCAAGCCTGCGCCGACGAATGCCGCAAGCGCGGCCTGCAAATGCTGCCCTACTATACGCACAACGGCGATCAAGTCTCGTCCGCGTTCGAACGAGTGAAATTGCCCCCGCATCAGCAGCGTCTGGTCATTATCGGAGAGACGGCGGGTTTCACCGGGCAGCTGTACAAGGCGCTGGAGGAATGCGGCTATCGCGCGATCGTCATCGACTCGATCGTCCCTGGATTCCGGGGCGCCTATGTCGGGACCGACAACGTGCAGGTCGTTCATATGGGAATGGCCCATCTGCGTTCACTGGGGCATCGGCGCATCACGCTGCTGGTAAACGAGCCGGCGTCTGTCGAATCCGTCCAGATCAAGATCCATACATTCGAGCAGATCTGCCGTGATGAGGGCTTGACCGACAGCCATGTGTTTCACTGCGGGACTCTTCTAGGCGAAAGCTCATTCGACGCCGCTTATCAATCGATGGACAAGGTCTGGCTTCAGGAGCCCCGACCCACCGCGATCTTTACTCTGTCCGATCCCGGCGCGTGGGCTGTGCTGAAATGGTGCGCCGGCCGCCGGATCGACGTTCCCAAGGATCTTTCGGTGCTCGGCTTCGAAGGCGTGCGGCCCAGCCGGTTTACTCATCCGGCCCTCACCAGCGTCGCACATCCCATCACGGACCTTGCGCGCCGCGCGATTGAACTGCTGTGGGAGCGGGAAACGCGTCAAGAGTTTCTGCCGCCGCAGTTCGTGAAGGGCGAGTCCACGGGCGCTCCCTCTTCGTAGCTTCTCCTTGATGCAGACTGAAGACTTGCCCCGCCAATGGATGTTCCATAGGCGGGGCTTTTTGTACCGATGTTTGGCGTGGATTGTCTGCAAATCGACGCCTTTTGATCGTATTTGACACACAAGCAACAGAGCGCTATAATGAATCGAGATTGTGCTTAAGTGAACATATGAATTATCCGTCGACCGATCTGCTGGACCGCGTTCTGATTAGCCGGGACCGGGGCATGCCGCTGCACATGCAGGTGCGCGGAACGCTGCGGGAGATTATTGAGAACCATTGCGAAGATGGTCAAGCGTTCTGGACCGAAGCGCTGCTGATGGAGAAGCTGGACGTGTCGCGCGCCACTGTGCGCAAGGCGCTGGCGGAGCTCACCCGCGAAGGATTGCTGGTGCGGCGCGCGGCGCTTGGGACATCGGTCACCAAAAAGATGGCCGCGACTACGCTGGGGGTGTTCGTTCACCAGTACAATTCCGATTTCCAAAGTGAGTTATTGCAAGCCTGCGCCGCCGAGGCGTCGAAGCGAGGCTTGCAGATTCAGCCGTATTACACGCACAACGGGGAGCAGATCTCCCAGGCGTTCGAGCGGGTCCAGCTGCCGCCGCACCTGCAGAGGATCATCATTCTGGGGGAGACCGAGGGGTTTACGGGGCAGCTTTACCGCGCTCTTCACGACCGCGGCTACCATACCGTCATTGTCGATGCGATTCAGCCGGGCTTTCGCGGCTCGTATGTCGGAACGGACAACACGCTGGCGATCGAGTTGGGCGTGAGCCATCTGACGGAGCTTGGGCATCGACGGATCGTTCTTCTCGTCAATGAGCCGGCCGAAGTAGAATCCGTTCAAATCAAGATTGAAACGTTTGAACGGCTCATTCGAGCGCGTGGGCTGTCGGAGTCTCGGGTGGCGCTGTGCGGAACGAAGCTGGGAGACAGCTCCTTCGACGCCGCGACCGCCGTGATGGATGATGTCTGGTCCGGCGCTCCAAAGCCGACCGCCATCTTTACAGTCTCCGACCCTGGCGCGTGGGCCGTACTCAAGTGGTGCGCGGAGCGCCGGATAGAAATCCCCAAGGATCTGTCGGTGCTCGGGTTTGAGGGCGTGCGCCCCAGTCGGTTTACGCATCCTACGCTGACCAGCGTTGCGCATCCCATCACGGACCTTGCGCGCCGCGCCATTGAATTGCTGTGGGAGAAAGAAGAGCGGCAGGAACTGCTCGCGCCCTCTCTGCTCGTGGGTGAGAGCACGGGCCCGGTCTAGGCCGCCCGGCTGCGTTCACATTCCGCGGCGAACGATTGCAGGAAGACACGGACGCAGCTCGGGTCCCACTGCGAGCCGGCGCCGTTTTCCAGGATCGAGAGCGCCTTGGCGGGCGGCATCCCCAGACGATAGGGGCGGTCGGTGGTCATAGCGCTGAAGGCGTCGGCCACGGCCATCATACGGGCGATGAGAGGGATGTCCGTTCCGCTCAGGCCGCTGGGGTAGCCGTCGCCGTCCCAGCGCTCGTGATGGTGCCGCACGGCGTCCAGCGCCGCTTCCAGGCCCGCGACCGTGGAGACGATGGCGGCGCCCATCTGCGGATGATGCTGGATAGCTTCGTATTCAAAATCCGTCAGCCGGCCGGGCTTGCGCAGCACGGCGTCCGGCACGCCGATCTTGCCGACATCGTGCAGCAACGCTGCGACCCCAATCGTTGTCTGCTCTTCCTCCGACATCCCCATCGCGCGCGCGATCGTGAGGCAGTAAGCCATCACGTCCTCGGAGTGCCGCCGCGTGTAACGGTCCTTGTTATCCACCGCCGTCACCAGGGCGTCGAGCATGGAAAAACCTTCCAGAGTTGTGGTCATCGTCGCCCGGACCTGGTCCGCTTCTGTTTCCACTTCCGCCCCTGTCTTGGCGCGCCGCAGGCGTTCGTCCGCCAGACGAATGACTTCGTGGCGGTCCGAGCTCTCGCGCGCAAAGGTGGAGACGCCGATGGTGGCGCTGATGGGGACTGAGATCTCCGAACCGGCCGGCGTGTAGGCAAGGCCGCGAAGGCCGTCCTGAAGCCGCCGCTCGATTTCGATGCGCGATGTGGTCTCGGCAGCGGGAAGAATCAGGACGAACTCGTCGCCGCCGAAGCGTGCGATGGTGTCGTATGGGCGGCACATCGATTGCAGTCGAGCCCCAACCGCGCGCAGAACGTCATCGCCGATCACGTGCCCGTATGCGTCGTTGAAGAACTGGAAGTTGTCGACGTCGATCATCGCCACTGTCAGTGCGCCGCCGTCGCGCTCGCTGCGCGCGGCTTCTTCCTCCAGCCGCTTGTGGAACGCGCGGTGGTTCCAGAGGCCGGTCAGCGGATCGCGGTCCGCGCGCTCTTCCGCCTCGCGCAGCGCCTGCTCGCGCTGGGCTTCCGCCCATTTCCGATCGGTGATATCGTGCATGACGCCGCTGACGCCGACCGGCTGCCCGTCGTCGCCGAAGATGGCGCTTCCGCGGGCGCTGAGCCAGTGGATGCTTCCGTCCGGCCAAACCACCCGAAACTCCGCCTCTGTATAACGCGCCGCCTCCAGAGTCGCCTGCATCGATTCCTGCACGTAGGCGCGGTCGTCGGGATGGACAGCTCCAAGATAATCGGCTCTTGTGAATGCCGCGTCTGGAGACAGGCCAAACAGCGCCTTCGCCGGAGCGTTCGCGCCGATGAACTCATTCGAAGCAAGATCGAGTCGCCAGGCGCTGAAGCGTCCTTTTTCCAGGACCATGCTCAGACGGTTTTCGCTTTCACGCAGGGCATCGTCCGCCATGCGTCGTTCGTGGATATTCATCAGCGTACCGACCAGCCGATGCACGGACCCATCAGCGCCGCGTACGGCGCGGCCCATGGAGTGCATCCATCGCAAAGAACCATCACGCCTCATCACACGGATATCGAACTCAAACGGCTCTCCGGTCTCGATGGATCGACCCGCGATCTCCGCCTGCATGACGGCGTCGTCGGGATGATAAAATGTTCGCAGCCTCTCTATCGACGGCTCCCCGTCCGAGGGGGCCAGCTCCAGAAGATGGAATAGCTCGTCCGACCAGGAAATACGGCGAGTGGCGATTTCGAACTCCCAGCTTCCCATCTGCGCGAGGCTTTGCGCTTCCTTCAAACGCTCTTCGCTTTGCTTGAGAGAGGCTTGCGCGCTGGAGCTTTCGTCAATCAACTGCTGCTGCACGATCAGCTGGCGCTGAAGCTCGATGCGCGATGCGACTTGCCGCGCGAGCATGCGAAGAATAACCTGCTGCTCCGCCGTCAAGCTGCGTGGTTTTAGGTCGAGGATACAGAGGGAGCCCAGGGCGTAGCCTTCGGAGGTGATTAGGGGAGCGCCGGCGTAGAAACGTACGCTGGGGGCGCCGATGACAAACGGATTTTGTGCGAACCGTTCGTCGTGGCGCGCATCGGGAACGATCAATATGTCCGACTGGAGAATGGTGTGGGCGCAGAAAGCGGCGTCGCGGGGCGTTTCCCGCACATCGTATCCGACGATCGACTTGAACCACTGCCGCTCGGCGTCGATCAAAATGATGGCGGCGACAGGGGCGCCGCAAAGGTCGGCGGCCATACACGTCACTTCATCGAAGAGATCTTCAGGAGGCGTGTCGAGAATGCGGCTTTCGTGCAGCCACTTCAATCGCTCCGTTTCGTTCTCGGGCATCGGCAGTGTCATCATGTCGTTCTTACATTTCTAACGCAGTCGCTTTCAATATTGTCGGCTTTGACTGCGGATATCTTGATAGCCTCTCTGGTTACCTCTGGAGCCATTATACAGTAAAATTGTTCAAAGTGGTGTTACAATTGGATTACAATATTCTGCTCCAGGCGCGCGATAGAGCGCTTCAGATTGGCGTGCGCCGGCGCTTCCAACGCTTCCTGCCCATAGGAATGGGGATAGATCGGTTCGCGCCGTTCAAACGCCTGCGCCCATGCGAGCCGGCCTTCGCGGTAAGCCTCAAGCGAGATGCTGGGATTGGTCAAAAACTCACTGGCGACCTGCCGCTCGTACTGGTCGAAACGCTCTTCAGAGGCGCCTAAGATTGCGAGATCCAGCGTGACGAGGAGTCGGTCGTCTTCGCTCGATGCAGCGTGTGTCTTGGTCGCCATAATCCCATCAAACACATCCGCGCCGAAGGTTTCACCTAATCCCGCTTCCCGCGCCAGCCGCCGGGCGATTTCGGCGCTTTGACGTTCATTGTCCGGCGCGCCGGGAATATAGATCAGATCGTGAAACCAGATCTTCCACTGGAACGCCGCCGGATCGCGCACCAGAGGCAGTACGTTCTGATAGTCGAGCAGCAGCGCCTGCACGTGCGCCAGATTATGGTAGAATCGATGCGCTTCGCTCATATGCGTGGCGATGATCGTATAGTACTCATCTTCAAGGCGCCGATCCAGCCCCAGCGTCGCCCAGAATGTGGCCCATTCATTTTGCAAGTTGATTGACATCGTGGATACTCCCGCTGGTAAGAATACCCCTTGAGGACCAACATGGACAGATCCGTACCAACGAATAGTTTGCTGACTCACCTGGAATGCAGCCGGACCGGCGAATCTTATGACGCCGATATCCCACAAAACTTAAGCCGGTCCGGGGCGCCTTTGCTGGCGCGATACGACCTCGCGAAGGCATCGCTGACTCCGGCGGGCCTCGCCGCTGGTCCCGCGAATCTGTGGCGCTACGCACAGGTTCTGCCGGTGCGCGACCCGGCGCTCGTCGTCACGCTCGGCGAAGGATGGACGCCTCTTTTGCCTGTGGAGCGCCTGCGCGCAAAGCTGCGTTTCCCGCATCTGACGCTGAAGAATGAGGCCGCCAATCCGACAGGGTCATTCAAGGATCGGGGAATGGCCGTCGCCGTGGCGCGCGCCTATGAGCTAGGATCGCGAGAGCTGGCGGTGGGAACCGCCGGCAACGCAGGAAGCTCTCTGGCGGCTTATGCGTCGGCGTATGGCCTGCCCGCGCATGTCGCCATGCCCGACGATACTCCGCGGGCCTTTGTCGCGGAGTGCCGGGCGTTCGGCGCGGATCTTGCGCTCGTTCCGGGGCTGATCACCGACGCCAACGCGCACGTGCAGCAGGGCATTCGCAATCATGGGTGGTTCGACATGGCGACGCTTCGAGAGCCATATCGAATCGAGGGAAAGAAAACGCTGGGATATGAGCTATTCGAACAGTTCGGAGGCGTGCTGCCCGATGTGATTGTCTACCCGACGGGTGGGGGAACGGGCTTAATCGGCATGTGGAAAGCGTTCGACGAGATGGAGCAGCTCGCCTGGATCGATAGCCGCCGACCCCGCATGATCTCCGTGCAATCGGCGGGCTGCGCTCCGATCGTCCGCGCGTTTGAGAACGGGGAAGACCATGCGGACATGTGGCAAGACGCTGCGACGATGGCCAGCGGCCTCCGTGTCCCGCGCGCCATTGGCGACTTCCTGATCCTGGACGCCGTCCGCAAATCCGGCGGAACCGCCATCGCCGTGACGGAACAAGCCATCCGCGCCGCCTGGACCGAACTCGCCTCCCAAACTGGAATCTTTGCCGCGCCCGAAGGCGCCGCAACCCTCGCCGCGCTGCATGAACTGGTCGCCTCGGGCCGCGTGGACCGCGATGAGCGCATCGTCCTCTTCAACACGGGAACGGGATTAAAGTATCTGGAAGCGTGGTTCGGCGATGAGATAGAATAATCACCCCCCAATCCTACGCCGCCGTATTCGCAAGCATTTCGAGGTGATACATTTCCGTCGCGTCATCTAACGGGAAGATGCTGTCGATGCGCAGTTCCTGGGCGGCGATGGTCTGTGGGATGCCGACGGTAGTGACCATGGAGAAATAGTTCAGCACCTGGCCGTCTTTGACAAAACTGAGTGGCGTCACAGGGATCGTGCTGAGGATCGCGGGGACTTTCCACTCGGTTTTTACGTCGGGGTATTCGAGCAGGGCGGCGAGCAGCTCTTTTGTTTTTTCGTCGATCACACGGCCAACGGACTCGCGGTAGACGCGTTCGAAGAGGCCCTTCGCCACGTCCTCCCAATTGGCGATAAACGGCCTCATGCCTTCGGGATCGAAGAGCAGATGGAGCATGTTGCGTGGTGTTTTGCGCGCGGACATGTCGATAAAGCAGTTGAAGAATCGTGGCGCGGCTTCGTTGGTCAGCAGCACGTTCCAGTGGCGGTCGAGCACGACGGCGGGAAACGGTTCGTGCTGGCGCAGTATCCGTTCTAAAGCCTTAGTGATGCTGTGCATTTCCAGCGCGTTCCAGGCGCCCTCGGGATAGAGGGGCGCGTAGCCAGCCGCCAGTAAAAGCGTATTGCGGTCGCGCAGAGGGATGTCCATGGCCTGCGCGATATCCATCAATGTTTGACGGCTGGGAATGCTGCGGCCGCTTTCGATAAAGCTGATGTGCCGCTGCGACACGTCCGTATCGAGGGAGAGATCGAACTGGCTTTTGCCGCGCATATCGCGCCAGTGCCGCATGAGAACGCCCAGTTCATTGGCGCCCGGTTTGGTATTTTGAGCTGCAGTAATCATCGGTCTCTCCCTCGATCGTTTTTACAGGGTGATTGTGTCATGCACCTGTAATACCCGAAGCTTGGCTTTGACGCCTTCTCTCTTGAGCGCCGCTCGGAATGCGTTTGGTGTTCCCGTCAGAAGCGGGAACGTGCCGTAGTGCATAGGGATCACGACTGCGGGATGGATGATCTTGACCGCCTCTGCGGCCGCATCCGGCCCCATGGTGAAGTGGTCGCCGATACAGCAAAGCATCAGGTCGATCTTGTGGCGCTTGGCGATCAGCGCCATGTCGGAAAAGAGATCGGTGTCTCCGGTGTGGTAGAGTGTCGGGCCATTCTGTACGGCGACCACGAATCCGCCCGGGCTGCCGGCGGCAAAGAGAGTCTCCTTCCCGTCGTCTCCCAGCCCCGTGACGGACGAGCCATGGACGGCGGGGGTAAATGTCACTGTCACCTCGCCCTCCAGCAGCGTGATTGAGCCTCCGCTGCCGCCGCGCGTCTCCAGCCCCGCTTGATCTTTCGGATATCCGTCGGCGACCATCGCGCCTCCCAGATCCGAATTGGCGACCAGATGCGCGCCGGTCTTCTTCGCAATCGCGACGGCGTCGCCCACATGATCGAAGTGGCCGTGTGAGATCAGAATATAGTCTACGTGGGTGAGGCTATTTAAGTCCTCGGCGGCCGACTTGTTGACCGGGTTATTGATCCAGGGATCGATCAGCAGCACATGGCCCTTCGGAGTGACGATCTTGTACGCCGACTGCCCGTACCAGGTGAGTTGCGTCGCGGCCTTCGCGGAAACGGCGGCGCAAGCCGGCGTCAGCGCCAGGCAAAGGATCAGCGCCGAGACGATATGTGAATTTTGTAAAAGTTTGAACATCATGTTTTCTCAATCGTTAAAATTCGATGGGGCCAACCGATCCCACCCAGCGGCTCACCTTGGAAGGATCGGATTCGTCCATGTAAAAGAAATGCGTCATCGTGGGTTTCACGATCGCTTTGCTGGGATCATCGAACGTCATAGTCACGACGCCATGGAAGATCTTGAGCGATCCGCCGTCCCAATACTCAGCAACATCGTGATGCGCGGTGAATCCTCGATCGATAAACGCGCGCAGGTTCTCGCGGATCGTCTCGCGCCCATGCCAGTCCGCGACGCCGAGGTTACAGATCGCATTCTCGGCGAAGCAGTCGAACCCTGCGCCAAAGGTCTTGTCGTCGATCTCTTTCCACATCGCCAGCAGCCATTCCGGCGGCGCGGTTTTCGTGAACGTTCGTGTGGCAGTCATATTCTTAACTCCTGAGTTTCGTTGATTGACGCCGGCGGCGTCGCGTTGAGTTGTCATCATACGCGAGCGGGCGTCGGCGTTTCAATTACGTCTCAGGTAATCATAGATGGGATTGGGCGGCAAAATAAATCTTTGGGAGGGTAGGGCGGGCGGCAAAAAGGGGATCGCTTGCGCGATCCCCTGATGATTTGGAAATGTGACCGAAAAGAAAACTAGACGCTGCGGGCGGCGTGGAAGCTGCACTCGCCGGTTTTGAAGTCGGCGGCGCGGGGGCACTGCTTGAGCGAGCCGTCCTTGTTCTTGGTGACCAGCGTGCGCGGGCAGGGTCGGATGACCTTGACCTCAAAACTCCAGTTCTTGAGGTTGGCGTCGATGGGGCGGAAGCCGCACTTGATCATCGCGCCCTTGAAGGCGCCGTTGTTGATATAGAAGCCCTTCTCGGCGGCGGTTGCGCCCTCTTCGAAGTAGTTCTTCAGTACGAAGCTGTTGTGCTTGTACTCCGTTTTCGACGCCTCGAACCAGGATTTGATCCAATCCATAAGGATGGTCTTTTCCTCGGGAGAAAGCAGCGCGAACTGCGCCGGATCGTCGGCTTCATTAAGCTTAGCCATATCTAGTCCATATCTTTCTCGAACGCTGCGTCGCGACCGGAGGAGCCACAAGAAAAAAATCCGTGCTGGGCGGGAAGCTCCTGCTCCTCATCCTGCACGGATCCTTTAAGCAAACAAAATGGGGCCGATGGAGGGACTCGAACCCCCGACCCGCTCTTTACGAAAGAGCTGCTCTACCACTGAGCCACATCGGCAAATTACATCAATCACGAGACGGATTTAACCTCGCAACACTTCATTTATACCCTGTTTTGGGAAGCTTTGTCAACGGGAGCACGCCTGATTTTTTGACGGATCGGATTTTTATGATTCTGAACATCTGCTTCGTAATGATTGACACGAATATGGATGCATGATAGAATAGCCCGCGAATGCTCCATTTGACCTCCAAATTGCTCAACGCGAAATGGCGGAGCGTTTTCAAAATTTCACAAATCGCTTGCGTCATTACCTAACCGGTTAGGTAATGACGCAAGCACGAAATCTTCGCATTCTTCCCGACAAGAGAGGTTAATCCGTTGCATATCCACACACTGGACTTTTATGAAGGCCAGTCACTCCTTCGCCCGATGAGCACCGCGAGGCGATGGACGAAGTCTACTTTGAAATCATCCGCGACAAACATGGCTCTGGCTGCCGCCATACTGGCGTCCTTGACCTCCGGCACGCCCGTCCTGGCTCAGTCCGCGCCGTCCGTGGAAGCGCCTCTCTCGTGGGATGCGCCCGCAGCGGTCAAAGCAATCGCCACTCAGCCCAACGTTTTTACAACAAGGCGTTACGCCCCCAAAGCGCTGCCGACATTCGACGAGAGCCGGAACAGTCTGCCCCAGCCCGTGATCGCTGACCATCCAGAGTGGACCGCGCTCTACTGGAAGTCATGGGACCTGGCCTTCCAGCACCTCAAGCAGCCTGAGCCAAACAGTGGGTTTGTCAGCAACTTCATCGATCCGGCTTTCAACGGCAACACCTTCCAGTGGGATACCTGTTTCATGGTGCTGTTCGCCCACTACGCGGATCCGCAGTTCCATGCGATCGGCTCGCTGGACAATTTCTATGCGAAGGAACATCCCGATGGTTTTATCTGCCGGGAGATCAGCCGCGCTACTGGAGAGGACTACTACTTCGGAGGCATTGTCAACTCAGTCAACCCGCCGCTGCTTTCCTGGGTGGAGTGGCAGAACTATCTGCTGACAGGAGATCGGGGCCGTTTCCGGGATGTGCTGACGCCCTTGGTTCGAAACTATCTGTGGCTCGCCGCGAACCGCCGCCGCGATGACGGCTTGTATTGGAACACGGGTCTGGGCGCGGGCGAAGACGATCTGATTCGAAACGCGACTGCTTATTCCTGGGTGGATATGACAGCCCAGCAGGCGCAGAACGCTTATTACATCGCACGCATCGCGCAGGAAGCGGGCAATAAAGATGTGTCGCGCTACTTCGATGGCGAGAACCGCAAGCTCGCGCATCTTGTCTCTGAGCGAATGTGGGACCCGAAGTCCGGTTTTTTCTACGACCTCAAGACGGATGGATCTTCCACCGGGATCAAGACCGTGCTCGGGTTCTGGCCGCTCCTCGCCCACATCGCCTCGCCCGCGCAGGCCAAGTCACTTGTTGCCCACCTTCAGAATCCGAACGAGTTTCGGCGTGCGAATATGATTCCCGCCCTGGCCGCCGATGAGCCCGGCTATAGGGCGGATGGCCAGTATTGGAATGGCGCCGTCTGGGCGCCCACGAACTACATGGTAATCAAGGGGCTAGAGGACTATGGCTACGAAGATCTGGCGGCGCAGGTGACGGCCACCTATCTGGCGAATATGTCGACTGTCCTGGACAAGACAGGGACGATTTGGGAAAATTATGCGCCCGATTTGCCTGAGGGACATGGCGTTAAGGACATGGTCGGCTGGAGCGGGGATGGTCCCGTCTCTTTGCTGATCGAGAACGTCCTTGGCGTCCGAGCGCAGGCGGCGACCCGCCGCGTTTCCTGGCGGCCGCGTCTCTCCGGGGAGAACGGGCTGCGGAACCTGACGGTGGGAGCGACCCACCTTAGCCTGGTCGCCTCCGCCGTCAAAGACGGGCAGCGCACGCTGACCATGACGACGGACGGGCCGCTGACAGTCACGGTAGACACCGGGGCAGGCAAACCGAGTGTCTTCCGGCTGAAATCAGGCGAGACGGTGAAGACCGTGCGCGCGAGCGTACTCGACTTCCACCTCCCCGCACTGCCCGATGCGCCGACCCTGGGTGGTCAATAAGCCAATCTCTTAAGAAATCCTCACCATCACATATGGTGGGGATTTCGTGTTTTTGAGGTTTGTACGCTAAAATCTCTCATGGATTATACTTTTACCCCCGAGACCGCCCCATGAGACTGCTTTTTCCCGCGCATCCGCTGGACCCACGCAGTCCTGACCCTTCCTATGCGGACGAAGCGGCGGCAGGCGAGGAGCTTGGCTTGAGTCGCTCGCTGATTAACTTCGAAGCGCTCGTCTATGAAGACGATCCGGCGCGCGCTGTGGCGCGTGTCGCGCCTAGCGAGGGGGAAGAGATCGCTGTCTATCGCGGCTGGATGATGACGCCTTCTCAGTACGCGTCTCTGTCTGACGCGCTCGCGGACCGTGGCGTACGGCTTGTCAACTCGCCGGCGGAATACCGGCATTGCCACTACCTGCCGGAATCTTATGAGGCGATTGAGGGACAGACGCCCGCGACGGTCTGGCTGCGCTGGAATGGCACGGCTTCCATGGACACCGTCATGGAGCTTCTGCGTCCGTTTGGGGCGCGCCCCATCATCGTGAAGGACTATGTCAAGTCGCGCAAACACGAGTGGGATGAGGCGTGTTTTATTCCCGACGCATCCGACCGAACGGGTGCTGCGCGGGTTGTAGAACGGTTCCTGGAGCTGCAAGGCTCTGATCTCAACGAAGGGTTGGTCTTTCGTGAATTCGTCGAATTCGAACCGCTGACAACGCATTCACAAAGCGGCATGCCGCTCACGCAAGAGTTCCGTCTTTTCTTTTTGGACGGGGCGCCGATCGTCGTCAGTCAGTACTGGAATGAAGGCGATTATGGGGCGCTCCGGCCGCCCATCGAGCACTTCACGAACATTGCGTTGCGTGTGCAAAGCCGCTTTTTCACAATGGACGTGGCGAAGCGGCGTGGCGGCGAGTGGATGGTGATGGAGCTAGGAGACGCCCAGGTCTCGCAGCTGCCCGAGGGTGCGTCGACGATGGAATTTATAGCGGCGCTGGGGCAATTGACATAGGTCAACCGCCGAACGCACGTGTTCTATTGATTTCGTTACAGTTTAGAGTGTCGCCCGTTCTTATTCATAGCCTTACTGTGTTTCACGCGTGAAAGCAGGTGGGTAATCACGAGACGTAACGCTGCAAAAACGAACGGGGCCGCTACGATCTGGAACGAAAGATACGCCCCGTCGGCGAAGCTTATCGAAAACTGATGCATGACTGGCGCGACATCCTCCCCACCGACAGCCTCGGCATCGTGATAAGGATCAATGGAAAAGTTCTGGGATTTCTTCCATCCATGTCGTTTGCGCCCCCAATGACCGCCATTAGGAGGCGCCATGTTTCAGTCGGTTTCTCTCCCGTTCTTGATTTTGATCTTCGGCTTCGCCGCCGCCATTGTGTGGAAGGCGGGCGTGATTGTCTCCGACACTGTCGACGATCTTTCGAAACGCCTGCACCTTGGGGAAGCGCTCGGTGGCTTGATCGTGCTGGCGATTGTGACGAATCTTCCTGAGATCGCCATTACCGCCACCGCCGCCCTGCATCACGACATCGGGATCGCGGTCGGCAACATCCTCGGAGGCATCGCCATTCAAACCGTCGTGCTCGTCCTGCTCGACGCGCGCATTCGAGACCCGAGGCCATTGACCTCACAGATCGCCTCGATCATGCCGGCGCTGGAGGGAATCCTGGTGGTGACGGTGCTGATTGCCGCAATCATGGGCGCGCAGATGCCGTCGTCGGTGGTCCTGTTCCGTTTGACCCCGGAAGACATTCTCATAACGGTGTTCTGGGTCGTGGGAGTGGTGATCATCGCCAAAGCGCGCAAGCATCTTCCCTGGCGGCTCAAAGAGAATGAAGGGGCGCCAAGAAAGCCGGCCGCGCCGCAGGGTAAAGAACGCACACTCGCCAAAGCATCCCTGCTCTTCGCCGCGGGCGCGGCCGCGACCCTGATCGCCGGTCTTGTGCTGGAGCAAAGCGGGGAGGTTATCGCCCATCACATCCATCTCAGCGGGCTCCTCTTCGGCGCCACGGCGCTCGCGGCCGCCACGGCGTTGCCGGAAATCTCCACCGGCCTCGAAGCCGTCAAGCTCGGTGACTACGAGCTGGCTGTCGGCGACATTTTCGGCGGCAACGCCTTTCTTCCTGTCCTCTTCCTCCTCGCAACCCTCCTGTCTGGGCGCCCCGCCCTGCCGCAGGCTCAGAAATCCGATCTCTATCTTGCCGCTCTGGGCATTCTGCTGACTGCCGTCTATATCGCCGGACTCCTTTTGCGCCGTCCCAAACGCATCCTGGGCATCGGCGTCGATTCCCTCATCGTCCTCGTGCTTTATATCCTGGGCATCATCGGCCTCGTCGCCATTGCGCACGCCAAATAAATCACCGTTGACATACATCAGAATCTGATGTACAATGAACTCTGAAGGCATGTTTCAAGGAGCCGCGATGAAAGACCAGCACGAACTCAAAAAAGGCAGCACGCAGACGCTGATTCTCGCCGTGCTCGGCGACGCCCCCTCGCACGGCTACGCCATCGCCCGCGAGATCGAACGCCGCAGCGCCTCCGCCCTTAAGATGGGCGAAGGCGCCCTCTACCCCGCCCTGCGCGCCCTGGAAAACGACGGCTTCATCTCCAGCGCCTGGGAACTCCAACTCAGCGGCCCCGCGCGCAAAGTCTACACGCTGACCGAAAAAGGGCAGGGAGAGCTGGCGCGTCAAAAGAGCGCCTGGCAGAAGTTCTCCGAAGCCGTCAACAGCGTCATTGGGGGAGCGCCGCGTGGACAGACGACCTGACAAAGAGATAATCGACGATCAGATCAAACACTATTTGACGCGTGTAGCCGGCCATTTGTACGGCGCGAATCCTCAGGCTGTCGAAGGCACGCTCGAAGAGATCCGCCAGCATCTCTACACGAGCAGCGAGGAGCTTGTTCACAACGGCATTTGCGCCGATCAGGCGGTGCAGCGCGCTATCCAGCGCTTTGGCTCTTCGAATAAGATTGGCGCAAGCCTCGCTCGGCAACTGCCGCTTTATGGCTTTCCGATCGGCGTGTATCGAGCGTTGTGGGCTTGCCACTGCGCGATGTATGCAGGATATGTTCTCGGCGTGCTGCAAATGATTGGCTGGAACGTCTGTGCTGCGGTTATTATCGTCATAAGTATGTGTATTGCCGCTGTGATTGTGCGGGCGCCTCAGCGATTTAAGGCTCAGTCGAAATCCAGCGCCAGCCTCTCCGGCCGCATCGCGAGAATCGTACGAGAGTTGCAGAGAGAGCATATTGAGACAACCGTGAACCTCTCTGGTACTCGGCGTCGCCTTTATCTCTTCAATTTGACGGCGATGAGCATTGTCTCTATTCATGAACATGCCTACGGCTTCCTGGGAGTTAGCACAGCGGTAATCGTTGCGTTTGTTCTCATTCGAAGAACTGCATCACGGCTTGGCGCGAACGTCTCGGCTTAGCTCGTTGTCCATCAGTGTGAATAAAATGATCCTTCAGCCTGCGAATACTAAGAAAATTGAAACCTACCTGAACGACGTCTCCCTCAGTCTGCGCTGTATGCCCGCCGAGGAAGCGGCTGAGACTCGCGATGAACTACGTCTGCATCTTGACGCTCTTGTGTCCGAACTGCGCAAAGATGGAATGTCTGAGGAGGACGCGGTCACGAGGGCTTTGAAGAAATTTGGGTCGCCGCATCGGGTGGGACATGAGCTTGGGAAAACGTCTATCAAGGAGTTTCTTCGCGGTTTGGATCAAGCGGTTCCCATTTCTGCACGATGTCTGCGCAGTGCGGTCAAAGTGGGGCGGGGGATATCTTATTTTCCCATTGTGATCATTATCACCGACCCAGGCGCCGTATGGCCATATTACGTCGTGTTGGGCGCCGGTTTCGTTGTCGGCGTTCTTGAGAGTTTTGATTCGCCAAGCCCGCCCGATAAAATCCGCGCCAGGATGATTGATGAGGTGGCAGAGAAGCTCGCGGCCCGAGCGAACCCAGGGGAGACGCTTTGGGCGTCGCTCAAGCATTTGATGGCAACGCAGGCGCTCAAGTCGATGCGGCGTCAAACAGCGATTGCGCCCCTGGGGAGCCTTCCCAATCCTCTAAAAGAACTGGATTGGAGGTTCTTTTACTCCTTAATATTTTGGAGCGGAGCGGCGCTGTTGTCCCCGAATCTGCGCGGCTTTAGTAAAGTTCTTTTTCTCTCTCAGATTTTCTGGTATGCTGCGCGATTTATTTCCGGAACGGCCGCCTGGGGCGCACGCAAAATATTCACTCTAGGCGTACGATAGGCTGGCGTTATCACTCCGATGATTTGCGCAGCTCCTCCGGCTTGTGCGCGGCCTCCGCGCCGGTCTTGTCGCTTTTGACTAAGTATTCGGGATTGTCCGGCGACGCCGCGACTTTGTGGCTCTTGATCTTCGTCGGCGAGATCAGCTTCTTTCCAAATTCCCCAAGCACCGCGCCCTGCGAGGAATCCCAAATGCCCCACTGCCTTCTACCCGCGCCGGGGGATGGAAGAAACCGGCGAAATGCTGTATGATGAAGCATCGAAGCGTGTGAGAAGATGAGGACATCCATGATACCGCTGAACCAAATCGAAATTGCGAAGCCGTGCCGCGCCTCCTGGGCGGATATGGCCGGCGATGAGACCGTCCGCTTTTGCACCGAATGCAGCCGCAATGTCTATAACCTGTCGGCGATGACAGCCGATCGGGCGCAGGCGCTTGTGAATGAGAAGGAAGGGAAAGTCTGCGTTCGCTTCTATCGGCGCAAAGACGGGACAATGATGACCAGCGACTGTCCCCTGGGCGTGCGCATTGCGCGGCGGCGGTTTGTCACAGCCCGGTCATGGGCAGTCACTTTGTTTATCGCATCCGTGACGGGAACGGCCCTGCTAGCCGCCTCACATCCAACAGCAACGATGGGCGCCCCAATGGCCCTGCCAGTGTCTGAACATAAACCCGCAGCTTCGACGGAACACACAAAGGCAGTGAAGAAGAACTTGCACGGCGCTCCGAAATCGAAATCCATGGTCAAGCTTAGGGCAGTGAAAAAGCCGCATGCGCCGACAATGGGGCAGCCCATCACGCCTCCGCGAACGCCAAAGTTGTCCAGCAATTATCTGATGGGAACGCCCCCGCCGCTTCCACCAGTGAAAAAATAATTCTTGGAAGATGATTGCTTGCTAAACTTTCCGCCGATGCTTTCGTCTGTATGAGAAGTGTCAAGTTTTGTAAAGAACTCCATAGACAAAACTTTGCGTATCGGGAGACTTTCCCACGCGTTTCGAGAGTATAGTAATCGTACCGAGACAGCGGGGATGAGAGATTGATATGTACTGTGATTGGTCGATGAAGAGAGTGAAAGCGCTTTTATTGCTCGGCGCTTTCATGTTGGTTGGGGGAGCGACCATGGCGGTCGGCGCGCCGAAGGCAGCGGCTCCCATCGATTTTGCCGGCAAAGCATGTCCTATTCCTAGCGCTACGGCGAAGGCGACGGCTCTGTTTTTTGTGGCGCATGATTGCCCGATCGCCAACTCTTATGCTCCTGAGATCAACCGGATCGTCACGGCGTATACGCCGAAGCAAGTGGCGTTTCGTGTGGTTTACATAGAGACAGATGCTGGCGACGCGGCGCTGAAGCGGCACGCTAAGGATTATGGCTATCGGTGCCCCGCCATTCACGACAGCGCACATACGTGGGTGAAGCAGACGGGAGCGACGGCGACTCCGGAGGTGGTGCTGCTGTCGAGTTCCGGGAAGATGCTTTATCGTGGGCGAATCGACGATCAGTACGCCGGATTCGGCGTTCGTCGAACGGCGCCGCGCCATCGGGATTTGCGGGCCGCGCTGGATTCGGTCGTGCACGGACGTCCCATCGCTGCGGCGCGCACGCCGGTGCTCGGGTGCGCCATTCCGCCATTGCCCTGATATTTTCTGCAAGTTTTTATAGACCGATATTCGGAAAGAGTGAGCGACTGATGAAACCCAACAAGACATTCGCCCTGATCGGCACGGTCGCCCTGACGGCGGCGCTCGCGACAGTTTTGCGCACGGCGCCGCCCGTGGCGCGCGCGGAGGAGCCGAAGGCCACCGATAAAACGACCGTGACGTACGCCAAGGATGTCGCGCCGATCCTGTACGCCCAGTGCGCCAGCTGCCACCATCCGGGCGAAGTCGCGCCATTCTCGCTGCTCAGCTATCAGGACGCCAAAAAGCGTGCGTCGCAGCTCACAGCGGTGACCCAGAGCCGGTTTATGCCGCCCTGGAAAGCAGACTCACATGGCGAGTTCCAGGACGAGCGGCGGCTGACGGACGTACAGATCGCGACCCTGAAGCAGTGGGCGGCCGCCGGCGCTCCCGAAGGAAATCCGGCCGACTTGCCCGCAGCGCCGACCTTCACCGCCGGATGGCGTCTGGGGACGCCCGACGCCGTGTACCAGCAGCCGGTTTACTCCGTGCCCGCCGAAGGCGCGGACGTCTACCAGTGCTTCGTCATCCCGACGGATTACAAGGAAGACCGTTATGTCTCGGCGATCGAAGTGCGGCCCGGGGAGCGGGCGGTGGTCCATCACGTGATCGCATATCTCGACACCACGGGCGAAGCGCGCAAGCTGGACGCCGCCGATCCCGCGCCGGGTTATACGTCTTACGGCGGCATCGGCGTCACCCCCTCGGGCGGCCTCGGCGGCTGGGCGCCGGGCAACGATGCGCGGCGGCTGGACGACGGCGTGGGCATCCTCCTGCCGAAGGGCGCGGACATCGTGCTCCAGGTCCACTACCATCCGGTCGGCAAGGCGGAAAAAGATCAGACCAAGCTGGGCGTCTACTTCGCCAAGGGGCCGGTAGACAAGCGCGTGCGCATCCAGGCCGTCATCGCCCCGGCGCTGCGCGTTCCGGCTGGCGACGCCCATTACGAAACCGGCGGCTCGCAAGCCGTGCCCGCGAACGTGACCGTGCTCGGCGTCATGCCGCACATGCACCTGCTGGGGCACGATATGACGGTCGCCGCCCGGAAGCCCGACGGAACGCAGCAGCCATTGGTCTCCGTGCCGGACTGGGATTTCAACTGGCAGTCGACGTACATGTACAAAAAGCCGATTGAACTGCCCCAAGGCACGCGCATCCATCTGACGGCGCACTACGACAATTCTGTCGACAATGCGCGCAACCCAAGCGATCCGCCGAAGCTGGTCACCTGGGGCGAGAAAACCACGGACGAGATGTGTATCGCGTTCGTCTTCTATACCGTCGATTCCGAGCATCTGACCAAGGGCATCGCCGCCACCGACGTTCCCGATATCGGCGTTGGCGGCAAAGGCTCCAAGATGGAGAAGATGATGATGCTGTTCGACAAGAACGGTGACGGCAAGCTCGACGACGCCGAGCGCACCGGCATGGTGCAGTTCTTACAGGATATGATGGCGAAGAGGGCGGGTAAGTAGAGCGCTTTCGTCCTCGCCACGGCATCTCGATTACTGTCGGCGGGATGTCGTGGCGCCAAGGACGAGCGAGCCCGGCGCCATGATATGGCGCTGTGAGATTGACGGCGCTTCAATCAGCGCGATCAGCCCTTCTACTGCTAGTTCGCCCATACGTCGGTATGGCTGGCGAATGGTGGTCAACCCTCCGGCGATCGAACGTGCGACCGGGCTATCATCGAACCCGCATACGGAGATATCTTCCGGAACTCGCCGGCCGAGTCGCCGCACGGCCGAGATCACTCCGGCGGCCAATGTGAAATCCGCAGCAAAGACTGCCGTGGGCGGGTCTGGATGCTTCGACCATCGCTCCAGCGTCGGCAAGTAGATAAGTTCCAGCGCCGGCAAGCTCACGCGTTCCTCCCAGCTTGGTTCGGCATGGACAAACTCCAATTCCGGATCCCATGCCAAGCCATGTGCGGCCAGCGCCTCTCGATAACCGTCCCGCCGATCCAGGTAATTCGAGGCGTGCACGGGACCGGCGTAGGCGATGCGCCGATGCCCGAGCTCCACGAGGTGTCGGACCAGTTCCCGCATTGCGCCGAAGTTGTCCAGGTTGACGCAGCCGACAGGGTCCGGCACATGTCGTGAAAGCAAGGAGATGACGGGAAGCCCCGCGCTGGCTATCCGTTCTAACACGGGTTCGCTCATGCTCGGCGCCACCCAGATCAGCCCATCCGCGCTGCCGTTGAGAAAATCCAGTCCGGAAGATCGCTTTGGTCGCTGGGGCCATCCCGTATACAGAAGGATATCATATTCCGCGCGGTCGGCGGCGATGTGCATACCCGCCAGCAGGCCCGGCGTGATCGACTCCCCCATGTTCTCTGCCAGATTGTTAACGCCGAACAGCAGAACCCCAATAATGCGCGTCCGCCGTTTCCGGATCGCACGGATGAGAGCGTTTGGCGAGAAGTGCAGCCGCTCAATCGCCGCTTCGACTTGCCGCCTTGTATCTTCCCGCATATGCCCCCTGCCGTTGAGATGATTGGAGATCGTGGTCACCGAAACATTCGCTAGGCGCGCCACATCGCTGATCGTCACGCGCTCCCTGCCGGCGAATGCGTCTTTGGCGATAGGATCCGGCGGCGCGCTAGACGGTGGCGGCAGTGCTGCTTTCCAGGATCGCACCCAGTGTGCGACCGTCGGCGCCGTGACCTCAAGCTGGCGCGCGATTTGGCGGTCCTTTAACCCCAGCAGATGCAGATGGATCGCCTGCTCACGTCGTTCGCGCGGGTACCCGCGCTCCTTCTTGTCTCGAATATAACGCCGCTGACAGTGCATGCATTTGTATCTCTGCACCCCCTGACTGATCCCTGCTTTGACTTGCCCGATCTCACTCTCGCAGTACGGGCAAACATCCGATTGCGTCTGTGTTTTTATCGTATCCATGCCTGATTCCCCCACTCTCCGCAGTCGCAATGATATCCAAATGGCTTAATATTTTATCATGATTTCTGATGGTTGTAAAGCAATTGGATATAATGTGGTGCTTTTGATTTCTAAATACTTCTTGACACAAAAATGGTCTCGTGGTATATTTTAGTAAACCAGGTTCACCAGATTCGCCGTCTTTTATATGGTGATAAAAACGATCGTCTCGATCGATTTCAATGTTTTAAGGGAGTTTTATGGGCATTCGTAAAATCGTATTTTTGGCTCTACTAGGAGTGATGGGGATCGGGAACGTAAAGGCGCAAACGATCGATATCGATTTGAGCCAGAAGACAGTGAAGCGCAGTCAGACGCCGCGCTTTAGCGTCGGCTCCGACCGAGCGATGATCTTTCTGAGGGATGAGCACCAGCGCGATCTGAAGACTTTGCAGGCGGCCGCCAAGTTTCGTTACGTGCGCTGCCACGGCATTTTCAATGAAGAGATGCACATCGTGACGCGCGACGCCGACGGTTCGCTCCGCTTCGATTGGACGAACGTGGACCGGTTCATCGACCAGCTCAAAGCGGTGAAGCTGCGGCCGTTTGTTGAGTGTGGCTTTATGCCAGAACCTTTGGCAAGTGGAGCGAATACCATTTTCTGGTGGAAAGGCAACGTGACTCCGCCGAAGAGCCAGGACGAGTGGGCGCAGTTCATTCAGGCGTTCGCCAAACATGAGATCGCCCTGCGCGGCTTAGGCGAAGTGCGTCAGTGGTATTTTGAGGTCTGGAACGAGCCGAATCTCGACGGCTTTTGGACTGGGGGGAAGGACGGTTATTTTCAGCTCTACGCTACCACGGCGAGGGCGCTCAAAAGGGCGGACGCCAAGCTTCGTGTCGGCGGGCCCGCCACCGCCGGTATGGGATGGATTCCTGAGTTTCTCGCCTATTGCAAGGACAATAAAGCGCCCATCGACTTCGTGTCGTCCCACAGCTATGCCGCGACGGAGGGCTTCCTGGACGAGAGTGGTAAGGGAGGGACGACCCTGGTGACTACGCCGGAAACTCTGGTCGCGGAATTCACGAGAGCGCGCCGCGACATTCAGAATAGCGCCTTTCCAAAGCTATCGCTGTTTATCACGGAGTGGGGGCCGAGCTATTCACCGCGTGATCCCATCCACGATAGCTATGTCTGCGCTCCGTTCATTCTGGAGAAGCTGAGACAGAACGAAAACGTCGTCAATGGGATGTCGTACTGGGCGTTTTCGGATCAGTTCGAGGAGGGCGGACCGCCCAATGAGCCGTTCCATGGTGGCTTTGGACTGATGAACCTGGACGGCTTGCGCAAGCCGGCGTTCTTCGCCTATCAGTTCCTGGGACAGCTCTACGACGCCGAAGTTCCGGTAGACGCGTCGCGCGTTATCGCGACAAAAAAGGGCTCACGTGTCCGAGTGCTGCTCTGGGATTACTCTCCTCCCAAAGCCGATTCGCCCAATAACCCGTTCTACACGCGTGATCTCCCTGCGAGCGCAAAACCTGACGCCGTGTTATCCTTCACTGGGTTGACCCCGGGAGCCTACAAGGTCTCGCGAGTGGGAACCGGCTGGCGACGCAACGATGTTTACGACGCATACCTTGCGCTCGGTAAACCGTCGGGCGCGGCAGGCCTTCTTCCCGCGGACGTGCTGGCCAAATTAGGGGCGGCTTCCTCGGGCGCCGCCGAGTCGCTCCCAGATATCGTCGTGGACCACACAGGGAAGGCTGACATTGCGCTGCCGATGCGTACGAATGATGTGTGGCTGCTGAACTTGGAAAGAAAGTAGGAGCCGCTTCCGCGACGATCATCGACGACAAAAAAGGCGCGGACCGCATGGTCCGCGCCTTTTTTCGTTTCGATTAATCGCGTCGCTCTCGAACGCGTACGCGCTCCGGCTGTACGCCCGCGCGGGTGCGGTGCTCATCGAGCACATCCGGCGGCACGGCGCCGAAGAAGAAGTTGATCGCCGCGAGGACGATTCCTAAATCATCGAGCATACCAACGACCGGCACCCAGT